>JASHYF010000204.1 GCA_030043235.1 Solirubrobacteraceae bacterium
AACAGGTTCAGCACCATGCGCCCGCGCAGCGTGGGCACCTTCTTGATCTCGCGGTCGGACACCTCCGCGAAGCGCTCGGCCTGCGCGACGATGCGCTCGATGTCCTCGCGCTCGAGATCCCCGATCGAAAGGAGGTGATTCACGCCGCCTCCGCCTCCACTGGCTGGGCGATGGCCACCTCGTCCACGCCGTCGAGCTCGCGCACGCGCACGTGCACGTGCTCGCTCGTGGCGGTGGGCAGGTTCTTGCCGACGTAGTCCGGGCGGATCGGCAGCTCGCGATGGCCGCGGTCCACGAGCACGGCCAGCTGCACGCGCCGGGGCCGGCCGTAGTCGAACAGCGCCTCGATCGCCGCGCGCACGGTGCGCCCCGTGTACAGCACGTCGTCGACGATCACCACCGTGATCCCGTTCACGTCGAAGTCCACGTGCGAGGCGTGCAGCACGGGGGCGTCAGGGCGCGTGGCCACGTCGTCGCGGTAGAAGCCGATGTCGAGGTCGCCGAGCTGCACCTCGCCGCCCACCAGCTCCTCCAGCAGCGCGTGCAGGCGCTGCGCGAGAAAGGCGCCACGGCGGTGGATGCCGACGAGAGCCGGAGCCTGGGCCCCCGCCGGAGAAGATGCGCCGGGGCTGTGCTCCAGGATCTCGTGCGCGATGCGCATGAGCGCTCGTCCCACTTCCTCCTCGTGGAGGACCACCTTCTCATCGGCTGCCATCGTTTCCTTCCTGGCCTCACAGGACCGGGTTAAAGGAGCGAGAGGAATGTATCAGGAGGAGGCGACTGGCTCCCCAGGCGGCGGCGCGGGTGACTCGGGCGCGCCCGCCTGCTCGGCCGGCGTCTCCGCGGCGGGCGCCTGCGCGTGCTCGCCTGCCTGCCTGCCCGTCCGTGTCCCCGTAGGGGGTGCGCCCCCGCAGGGGATGTGCCCTCCAGGGTGCGCCGTCACAGGGGGTGTGCCCTTGACGGTGCGCGCGAGGCGGTCGGACCAGCGCTCGAGCGTGGCGGCGCCGCGCTCGGGGAAGGGCACGTGAATGGTGTCGAAGTCGCGCACGACCTCGGTGTTGGCGAAGATCGCGCGCGCCTCCTCGCGAAGCTCGCCGCCGGCGTGGCGGCTGGAGACGTGCGTGAGCGCGAGCAGGCGCACCTGCGCGTCGCGCGCGAGCTCCGCGGCCTGGCGGGCGGTGCTGTGCAGCGTCTGCGCGGCGCGCTCGGCTTCCTCGTGCAGGAACGTGGCCTCGTGCACGAGCACGTCCGCCTGGTGGGCGGCGACGGCGAGCGCCTCGCACGGCGTGCTGTCGCCGGAGATGACGAGCTTGCGCCCCTCGCGTGCGGGCCCCATCACCTGCTCCGGCCTCACGCCGTCGACGGTCTCGCCGCGCTGCAGGCGTCCGAAGTCGCGGCCGGGCGTGACGCCGAGCTTCTCGGCGAGCACCGGGTCGAGATGGCCCGGCCGCGACTCCTCGACGATCGCGTAGCCGTAGCACGCCTGCCCTTTGTGGTGGACGGGCACGGCCGCGACGAGGTAGCCGTCGCGCTGGACCGTCTCGGCGGGCGCGAGCTCGGCGATGCCCAGCTCGTAGGGCAGCCGCCCGTAGACGACGCGCATCACCGCCATCAGCTCCTTCAGCCCCGGCGGCCCGTACACGCTCAGCGGCTCCGCGCGCTCGCGCAGGGCGAAGGACTTGAGCATCCCCGGCAGCCCCAGCCAGTGGTCGGCGTGGAAGTGCGTGATGAACACGCTGTCCAGCTCGAGCAGCCCGACCGAGCGCAGGAGCTGGCGCTGAGTGCCTTCGCCGCAGTCGAACAGCAGGCGGTCGCCGCCGCGGCGCACGAGCACCGCGGGCAGCCCGCGCCGCGCGCTCGGCACCGAGCCGGCGGTGCCGGCGAAGAACAGAGAGAGGTCCATGCGGCTACGGTAGCGGCGGGGAGTCCATGGCGAGGTGCCGTGAGCAACCCCTAAACTCGGTCTCCCGCGCCCGTAGCTCAGTGGATAGAGCGCTCGCCTCCGGAGCGAGAGGTCGTAGGTTCGACTCCTACCGGGCGCGTTCCGATTTGTGGCCGCTTGGGACGTCCTGCCGGCTAAACAGCAGCGAGCGCGGGGGCGAGTTGCTCCGCGGTTGTCTCCACGGTATCGGGGACCGTGATCGCAAGGTGCCCGTCGCGCTCCAGGGCGTGGCGCGCGCCGAGCACCGTCAACCCGACGATGCGGCTGGTACCCGGCGCATAGCGGACGACATGGCCCTCCGGCGTCTCCTCACCCTCGCCCGCCTGCGGCTCGCCCACATGCAGATACAGCACGTCGCCGTCGGGGTCGTACTCGGCGTGATCGAAGCTCAACGGCCCGATCGTGATGTTCACGCGCTCCATGATTTTGGGTCCTTCCGGTTGGCGAACGCGGAGACGATCCGCGCCGGTACCTGCTCATAGCTTACGACGACCAGCAGCCATCGACTTGGACCGACGCCCCGCGCGTAGTAGCGGGTCCGCGCGGCGAAGATCGGATCGGCAGCAACATGATCGGGCTTGGTCACAGCCTGTAGGACATCGGACATATGCGTGTCGATCTCCGGATGGTCTCGGACGATCTTCTCGCGCCAGACCGCATCCGCCAAGACCACCCGCCTGCCCTCGGGGTCGGTCGCCTCAGCGGTGATCGGCTCGCCCTCCATGATCGACCAGGATGGCCGTCCGCTCGGATGCAATCCGGGGCCGCATCCGCCGGTCCATGTGGTTATCGCGGCTAATCCCAATACTGATAACTTAGGCTGCTAGGTCGGGGGGCTGGATGTGGATAGCTTCGTGGGGTCGATGGGTTGGCTGTGGCCAGGTCTTGTGGGTGGCACGCTTGACGGCGAAGTTGGACATCTTGCGCTTGACGACGCGTGGGTTTGCTCGTAGCTGGCGGTCGGGCAGGAGCTCCCAGAGGATCTCGGCGTGGGCTTCG
>JASHYF010000205.1 GCA_030043235.1 Solirubrobacteraceae bacterium
ACAGAAGGCAAAGAAGAAAAATCGTCCGCGTCCTGTCCCTGATCGTCGCCCATGCGCCCCCTCCAGCTGCCACCCACCCTCGCCGCCGAGCACGGCGCCTCGCTGATCGAACTGCTGGTCGCCACCCTGACGGCCACCGTCGTTATGCTCGCGCTGGTTGCGATCCTGCTGTTCTCGACCGAACAGGAGGCGCGCATCAGCGAACGCATCGAAGCGGACAAGACCGGCCGCACGGCGATGGCAAAGGTGGTCGACGAGCTGCACTCGACCTGCACGGGGTTCGGCAACGGCGGCATCCAGGGCCCGAGCACCACGCCCACGTCGCCGCTCGCCGCCACCGGCCCGCTCAACCTTTGGTTCATCAGCTCATACGGGAGCTCGACCAGCGGCAACGCGCTGGAGAGCACGGTGTACGAGCACGACATCGAGTGGACCGAAACCGGCAAAAGCAAAGCCGGCGCCACGCTCGGGACCCTCACCGACTACACCTTCGAAAGCACGAAAGGCAGCGGCCCCGGCTCAACCACAGGAAAATGGGAATTTCCCGCACCGAAGGTCGGCAACGCCAAGGCCCACGTGCTCGCGACGAACGTGATCCCGTACGAAATCTCGAAAGAAAAGACGCTCTTCCAGTACTCAACGGTCTCCACCACGAGCGGCGAATTCACGCCGCTCACGGAAAAAATCTCCACCGAAGCCGCGGCGGGCAAGATCGCCAAGGTCACGATCGGCTTTGAGCAGGCGCCCCACAGCGCCAACACGAAGCTAGACCGCGTGGTTCCGTTCAGCGACGCGGTCGTGCTGCGCCTCAGCGCAGCGGAAACCGGCGAAAGCGCAAAGGACGAACCATGCACGTGAACCCGTCTCACCACCTCCGCCGAGCCGCCCGCGACGAGCGCGGCTTTGCGATGATCCTCGCGATCCTGGTCCTCTTCATCTGCGGCGTACTGGTCACCGCGACCGTCGTCGCCACCACGGATGACGTGACGCAGACGCACACCTACGCCAACCAGCAGCGCGCCTACGACGCGGCGCTGGCGGGCGTCGCGGCATACCGCAACCAGCTCAGCCAGAACACGGAATACTGGCACGAATGCCCGTCCGAAACGTCGGTGAGCGTTCCCGGCGCGAGCGAAGAGACCTACACGTACAAGACGCTGCCCGCGACCGGGCACAGCACCTGCGAAAAAGGGGTGCTCTCGAGCGTGATCGAGTCGAACGACTCCGCCTCGGGCACCTTCCGCATCGAATCGACCGGCACCGTCACCGGCAGCAAATGCGGCTCCCACACGTGCTCGCGCTCGGTCGTCGCCACCTTCCATCACCCGAGCTTCCTCGACTACGTGTTCGTGAGCAATTACGAACTCGCCGACCCCGCCACCGTGAAACTAGCGGCGTCAGAATGTGAATACTACTACGACGAACGCGAGAAAGGCAAGGGGAACGCCAAATGCGAAGATTTCCCCTGGATCAACGGCGACGCACTCAAGGGCCCCTTCCACACGAATGACGCCTCCGAGATCTCGGGGACGCCGGTGTTCGGCCGCGAAGGGCACAACGACCCGATCGAAATGGACGAGGGCTACTACGACGGCACCCCGAAAATCAACGGCAACGGCTACACGACGAAAGGCGCCGTGCTCCTCCCCCCCACCGCGAACGCCGAACTGATCAAGGAAGCGGGCACCAAATACCAAGGCCGTACCCGGGTCGTGCTAAAAGGGGAAAGCATGGAAATCAACCACAGCGGCACGACCGTGGCGTTCCCCTCCAACGGCGTGCTCGCGATTGAAAATAAAAGCGGCGGCTGCCACGTCACCTACACGCCGTTCTTCCCGAGCTACGCGACCGACACGGAATGCGGCGACGTGTACGTCAAGGGCGAATACACCAAGTCGCTCACGATCATCGCCGAAAACGATGTGATCATCAACGGCAACATCACCACCACGGGCGGGGCAACAGGCGGAGAACCGACAGGAACCGCGGTGCTGGGCCTGATCGCTGACAAATACGTGCGTCTCTATCACCCGGTGCACGTCCCTTCGGAAGACTGCGAATCAGAAATAACCGGAAAATGTAAAACCGAAGCGACAGGCGGCGGCGGCTACTCGTGCAACGCCGAAGACAGCAAAGAAAGCTACAACAGCGTCACCAAAGAACTGGGCGGCGCGTTGGAAAACCCGATCATCGACGCCGCTATCCTCAGCACGAAGAACTCGTGGGGCGTGGACAACTTCGCCTGCCCCGACAGCGCTACCGGCAACCCCGCGCTGGGCGAAATCAAAATCTGGGGCTCGATCGCCGAGGACTGGCGCGGGCGCGTGACCTGCTGCGCCGCCGGCGGCGACTACCTCAAGGACTACAAATGGGACAGTCGCCTGGAAAACCTGCAGCCGCCCGACTTCCTGCCGCCGGCGACGACGTCCTGGAAAATCGAGCGCGAGACCGCGCCTCCGGAAACGTAGGTCGCGCCCCTCGGCGGCGTGCGCGCAGGCCGCGCCGCTCAGCTGCACGCGCGCGCGTGCAGCTCGCTCTCGAGCCAGGCGAGCGTCGCGGCGAGGCCCTCGGCGTAGCCGACGCGCGGCGTCCAGCCAAGGATCTGCCGCGCCTTGCGGTTGCTGAAGTCCTGGTCGACGCCCAGCACCTGCACCGCCTGGCGCGAGAGCAGCGGCGCAAGGCGCAGGCCCGTGAGCCTGCGCAGCGCACGGTATCCGTGCTCGAGCGAGAAGCCGAGGCCGCTCGCCATCCGGTAGGGCACGCTCCAGCGTGCGCGCGGGCACCCGAGCCCGTGCGCGAGGTCGTCGGTGAACCGCCTCCAGGTCACGGGGAGGCCGTCGCTGACGTTGAAGGCCTGGCCGGGCGCGGCGCCGCTGGCGAGCGCGAGCACGGCGGCGTCGACGAGGTTGTCCACGTAGCAGAGCCCCGCGATCGCGCGGCCCTCCGCGATCAGCAGCATGTGCCCGGCGCAGAGCGCGCGCGCGATCTCCCCCACGACATCCGTGGAGCCGGGCCCGTACACGGTGGCGGGGCGCAGGATCACGGCCTCCAGCGCGCCCGCCCGCTCCGCGCAGCGGACCTCGGCCTCCGCCTCCAGCTTGCTCTGCGCGTACCAGTTGCGAAACCGCGCGGCGACGTACGACTCCCCGACGGCGGCGCCGCCGGGATGGCCGTAGACGTCGGTGGTGCTGAAGTGGACCACGCGCGCGACGGCCGCATCGACGCACGCGCCGAGCACGTTGCGCGTGCCGTGCACGTTCGTCGCGGCGATCTCCTCCGTGGTCGCCCAGTCGGACACCAGCGCGGCGCAGTGGAACACGCAGCTGCAGCCCTGCGCGGCCTCGGTGAGCGAGGTCCTCTTCGTGATGTCGCCGACGGCGATCTCCACGCCCAGACGCGCCAGGTGCGAGGTGTCGCTGCCGGCGCGCACGAGGCAGCGCACCGCATGGCCGTCTGCCACCAGGCGCTCCGCCAGGCGCCCGCCGATGAAGCCGCTCGCGCCGGTGACCAGGCACCTCTGCCCGCGCGCGGGACCGGCGGCGGCGCTGCGCGAGGGCCGCGCGTCGCTCACCGCGATGTCGAGCGTGCCCGGCGGCGCAGCGTCGCTGTGGCGATGTCGCGCACGATCGCCCAGTTCCTGCTCGCCGGCCCGTGACAGTCGGCGAGCACCGCGTCGAGCGCGGCGAGGAAGCTGTGCGCCTCGCTCTCGGACAGCGTCAGCGGCGGCAGCAGCTTGATCACGTCGTTCTTGCCGGCCGCCATCGTGATCACGCCGTGGTCGCGGTGCAGCGGGATCACGATCAGCTGCGGAAACAGCCCCTCGCTCGCGAGATGCATCAGGCGCCAGTTGAGCCGCGCGACGCGAGCGCTCGGCGCTCCCAGCTCGATGCCGATCATCAGCCCGCTCGCGCGAATCTCCTTGATCATCTCGTAGCGCCGCTGCAGCTCGGCCAGCCCGTCGCGCAGCACGGCTCCGATGCGCGCGGCCCGCTCGGGGAGCCGCTCGCTGTCGATCACGCGCATGCTGGCGAGGCCCGCCGCCATGGACAGGCGGTTGCGCCCGAACGTCGACTGGTGCACGTAGCAGCGCTCGAGCGTGCCCACCGCCCGCTGGTAGATCTCCCGCGTGGTGACCGTCGCCGCGACCGGCATGTAGCCGCCGCTGAGCGCCTTGCCGACGAGCACGAAGTCCGGCTCGAGCCCCCAGTGCTCGAGCGCGAACCACCTGCCGGTGCGCCCGAGCCCGGTCTGCACCTCGTCGAGCACGAACATCGTGCCGTAGCGCCGGCACAGCGCCTGCGCGGCCCGCAGGTAGCCGGCGGGCGGCAGCGTGACCATGCGGCCCTGGATCGGCTCGACGATGAAGGCGGCGACATCCTTCGCGCGCAGCTCCGCCTCCAGGCGCCCGAGATCGCCGAAGGGCACGCGCTCGCAGCCGGGCAGCAGCGGGCCGAAGCCCTCCTTGAAGAACTCGTCGCCGACGAGCGACAGCGGCCCGAGCGTCACGCCGTGGAAGCTCGAGTCGCAGGAGATCAGGCGCGGGCGGCCGGTGGCCGCCCGCGCGAACTTCATCGCCGTGTCCACCGCCTCGGCGCCGGTGCTGGCGAAGAAGACCGCGTCGAGCTCGCCGGGCAGCCGCTGCGAGAGCTCCTCGGCGAGCATCCCCGCGAGCGCCGAGTAGTGGAGCTGCACGCCGTCGACGAGGTCGGCGGCGAGCGCCGCGTGCAGGACCTCGCGCACACCGGGATGGTTGTGCCCGAGGCTGGCGAAGCCCTCGCCGGTGTGGAAGTCGAGATACGCGCGACCGTCGGCGTCGTACAGGTAGGAGCCCCGGGCGGACACGTACTGCCGGTCGAAGCCGAGGATCGCGAGCACGTCGACGAGCGAGTGATCGAGATGGCGAGCCGCCAGCTCGAGCGTCTCGCCGCCGCGCGCGAGCGCGTCTGCGACCACACCGAGCGAATCGACGGTCTCGACCGGCTGGCTGTTGGCGTTGATGGCGATTGGCGGGTCCTCGGCGCCTCGGCAGTCCGGCCCTCGAGTGGCCCAGCCTACCCCACCTGGGCGAGCGTCGCGGAAGCCCTTGGCGGGGCGGAGCGCGGTTTCAGGAGATGCGCGATGCAGGCGATGCGAGCACCATCGAACCACGAGGTCCGGCCTTCGCCGTGCGATCTGGCGAAGGAGCTGGCTCGATTGCGGGCCAGCGATACGCCGCCACGAGTCATCGCGAGTCGACGGCTTCGGCCTCGCCGACCAGGTCGGTTCCGGTAACGCCGAGTCCGCGAGGTCGCGAGCGCCTGGTTCGATTGGCGACGTTCGCCCCTCCGAAAAATGCGGCGGGTGGGATTCGAACCCAGCCAGTCGGGACGGACCTAGCTGCCAGCGCCCGGTTCTACTGGGTCCAGTTGGTCCGAGTTGGTCTGAGTTGGACTCGGTTTGGTACCCGGATTGGTACCCGAGTCGGCAAACGCGGCGTTCACGAACGCGAGCTCGTGGGCGCTCGGCGCATAGTCCGCATAGCGCAGCG
>JASHYF010000206.1 GCA_030043235.1 Solirubrobacteraceae bacterium
GCGCCACGCCCGTCCCGGCCATGCGCGCGACCACGTCGCCCACGCGCAGCGGGTGCTCGCCGGGCGCGCTCGCCCCCCGGCCCCAGAGCTCCAGCACGCCATCCCCCTCCAAGATCACAAAAATCTCCTCCTCATGGGAATGGCAGTGCGCCGGCGCGCCCTGCCCGCCCGCCGGGAGCGTCACGTGGTTGAGGCCCGTCGCGGTCGCCCCCGCGGCTTTGCCCAAGCGGCGCGCGCGCCCGTCGAAGATCGCCTCCACGTCGGCCAGCGCCACCACGTTCGACGGGCGCTCGGCGCTCGGCGACGGGCAATCGGGGGGACCGCACGCGGCCTCGCGCTCGAATGGCGTGGCGCCCTTGCCGAGCTCGACCCAGCGCGGGAACGACCACGCGACGCCCGCGCGCGGCAGCGCCGTCAGGCCAGCGTCCAAGCGCTGGCCGAACACCAGCACGTCGAGCCCTCCCGTGGCGGCGCGCAGGGTGTGGGACCCGCGTTTGGGTCGGTGCACGATGCAGTCGCCCGCGGCCACGGCGAACGTGGCTCCGTCCTGCCACAACAGCCCCTCGCCCCCGAGCACGAAGAAGATCTCCTCGTCCCTGCCGTGCTCGTGCGCCGGCGTCGAGAAATGGTCCTCTGCGATCTCGACGCGCTGCAGGCCGGCCGTGCGCGTGCCCGCCCGCCGGCCGAGGTCGCGCCAAACGCTCTTGATGTGGCCGGCCGACAGCTCCCCGGAGCGGCCCTCGTTGAAGTTGACGATCGCCACCGCCGCGTGACGCTATCAGCCTCCGGCTGCGACGATCGGCGGCGGCGAGCCCTCGGCGCTGCCGGCGAGACCCGCGTCCCAGCCGCACACTGCGCAAGCGTGGCGGAAGGCCGAGCGGGCGAAGTCGAGCGCCGCCTCGTGCGGGTCGGCGCTCGACACGACATCGTCCCAGTCCAGCACGTACTCGCCGAGCCCCGCCTCCCAGCGGGCTGCCGCCGGCGAGAGCGTCGCTGCGGCGAACCCCTCCGGCGCGGGGTGCGCGTACGCGTAGAACGCCGCGCGGCCGTAGCGCGCATCGCCCGGCCACCAGCCGACGGCCACCTCCTGCGCGTCCATCGCGTTGCGCATGATGAAGTCCGCCGAAGGCGGGTCGGCGGGCACGCCCGAGAACAGATTGACGGCGAGGTCGAACGATCCCCACCACGCGTTCACCGGCGTGGAGCGACCGCGGTACGGAGCGCGAAACGCGCCCAGCACGAGCGCCGCGCGCGTGGCGGCGGCGAAGTACGCGGCGATCTCCCCGGCGTCGTAGCGCGCGTGCTCGTCGTCCTCGTCGAGCGGCACCGTCCACGGGACCTCCTGCGGCGTGGGGTTGATCTCGACCGCACCCGCAAGCGCGGCGATCGCCGCGAGCAGCTCGCGTGTCACCACGCCGACCGGCCGGTCCGGCGTCAGCGGTACGCGCCGGACCTCACCTTCGCTGTGCTCCACAACGGCCTCGTGAGTATGCAGGTCGAGCGCGGCCACGAACGCACCCGAGCCGTCGGGCGCCGGCAGCGGCAGCGTCTCCCAGCCGCGCGCGCTCAGGCGCAGCGCCGCGTGCTGCAGCTCGGGCTCCGGTGGCGCGAGCGCCACCGCCAGCTTGCCGAGGACCTGCGTGTGCGCGTGGAGCGTGTCGCAGCTGGCCCTCCAGCGATCGTACGCGAGCATGCTCGGCCAGCCGGACGGCATGATCCGCAGCCTAGCTCTCTTCGCCGGCGCGGCGTCCCGCGGCGGCGAGCTCGCGGCTCCTTCAGCTTCCTTTCACATTTGTCCGTCAGCATCGGCGCATGCGTCTGCTGGTCGTCGACGACGACCCCTCCGTGCGCGAAGCGCTCGCGCTGGTGCTGGATCTGAACGGCTTCGAGGTGTCAACGGCGGTCGACGGCCGCGAGGCGATCCGCACGCTCGCGCTCGCCCCCGCCGACGCTGTGATCCTCGACGTGCTCATGCCCGGCCTCGACGGCCTGGAGGTGTGCAGGCGCCTGCGCGCGATCGGCGACCGCACGCCCGTGCTGATGCTCACCGCCCGCACCGAGGTCTCAGAGCGCGTGGCGGGCCTCGAGGCCGGTGCGGACGACTACCTGGCCAAGCCGTTCGCGCGCGAGGAGCTGGTCGCGCGGTTGCGCGCGCTGCTGCGCCGCACCGGCTGGGAGGGGGACGAGCAGAGCCTGCGCTTCGAAGACCTCGAGCTCGACCCGGTCGCGCACGAGGCGCGCCGCGGCGGGCGCACGCTCGAGCTCACCCGCACGGAGTTCCTGCTGCTCGAGCTGCTCATGCGCCACCCCCGTCAGGTGCTCACGCGCGCGACCATCTTCGACCGCGTGTGGGGCTATGACTTCGGGCCCGCGTCCAACTCGCTCGAGGTCTACATCGGCTATCTGCGCCGCAAGACCGAGGCCGGCGGCGGGCCGCGCCTGGTGCACACCGTGCGCGGCGTCGGCTACGTGCTGAGGTCCTCGCCGCGATGAGCTCGCTGAGAACCATGAGCTTCCGCCGCCGTATGGTCCTGCTGGCCGCGGGCGCCGTCGCCGCCGCGATCGTGATCGCCTCGATCGTCGTCTACATCGTCACCCGCAACGAGCTGAGCGGGCAGCTCGACGC
>JASHYF010000207.1 GCA_030043235.1 Solirubrobacteraceae bacterium
ACGGCGTGCCGTCCCTTGCAGACGTTGGATCGGTCCTGCGCAGGCGCTACCGTCATTCTCGTGGACGCAGGCATGCCAGGGGTTACGCGCCCGATCAACGTGATCATCGCGGATGACCACGCGGTCGTGCGCGACGGCATCCGCGCGGTGCTCCAGCGCGAGGGCGGCGAGTTCCGCGTGGTCGCGGAAGTGGCGGACATCCCGTCGATGATCCGCGAAGTGCGCGAGCACAAGCCCGACCTGCTGACGCTCGACTTGACGATGCCCGGCGGCTCGAGCCTCGGCGCGCTGCCCTCGTGCTTCATCGCCCATCCGACGCTGGCGGTGGCGATCCTGACGATGCGCGAGGACCCGGAGTACGCGCGCCAGGCGCTGCGGGCGGGCGCGCGCAGCTACGTGCTGAAGGAGGCCGAGCCGGCGGAGCTGCTGCAGGCCTTCCGCCTGGCCGTGGCGGGCGGCAACTACCTGCACCCGCGCCTGGGCGCGCTGATGGCCACCGGCGAGGACGGCGCGAGCGACGGCGTGGTGCTGTCCGAGCGCGAGCGCGAGGTCGTGCGCCTGATCGCCAACGGCTACACCAACCCGGAGATCGCCGACCAGCTGAACGTGGCGGAGCGCACGGTGAAGACCTACCGCGCCCGCGCGATCGAGAAGCTCGGCTTCTCCTCGCGTGCGGAGATCACCGCGTACGTGCGCCGTACGGGGCTCGCCGACTGATCATCCGCATGGGGGCTGACGTCCGGCTGTGCCGGCGAGCACGGCCGGCATTCGTGCGATCGTCGGGTGGTTGTTCAGGGTGCGACACGAGGAGTTGGGCGGCGAGGCGTCATCTCCGCGCCCGGGCCCGCGACCAAGCTCGGGAGTCGAGCCACGTGTCGTGTGCGCGATCGAGAAGCCCACGCGACAGTCGCTCTCGCCCTACGAAGTCCACGTCGTCGACCGTGCCATCGGCAAAGGTCGGCCGGAAAGCGGCACTCGCCAACCACCTTGGCCTGTAGCGCACCGATTAGGCGCCGGCGAGCTCCGGGAGGGGCGCGAGCTCGCGCTCGACCTCCTCGTGCGGGAGCCGGCGCTCCATGCCGATGAGCAACTCCTCGTCGAGCACGGCGAGGATGCGCTCGAGGACGGGGATGGTGGGGATGTGGTCGCCGTTCTCGAGCTTGGAGATCGCGCCCGCCTTCGAGGACAGCCCCTCTGTGAACACGCCGACCGGTTCGACGCCACGCCTGTCGCGGTAGTAGATGGCCTGGGTCCGAGCCACGCACCGAGCATGTGAGGCGAGCCGGCCACGACACAGCCAGCCGGCGGGGAGCGCCGAGCCGCTGACTGTCAGTGTCTGTTTGCGAGCTCGCCGGTGTACCCTTGCTCGATGGCCGCCGCGCCGTCGAGCGTCCCCGCCAAGGGCCACCAGCTGAAGGACATCTCGCCGCGCGCCTTCCAGCACCCGGCCGACCGCGCGGCCACCGCCGCGCTCTCCTCCATCCCGTACCTCGACACGGTGGTGCGAAAGCTGATCGAGCTCGGCTACGAGCGCGCGCTGCGCCAGAGCTTCCTCGGCTCCTCGGTGCGCCTCTCCGAAGAGCAGCTCGGCGACGTGTGGCGCGAGCACAGGGTCGCGTACGCGACGCTCGACATGGCCGACGTCCCGGATCTGTATCTCGCGCAGTTCCCGATCGCCAACGCGCTGGCGATCGGCGCGCGCCGCCCGATCGTGGTCGTGCAGTCCCAGCTGCTGTCGCTGCTCGACGCCCCCCAGCGCCGCGTGGTGTTCGCGCACGAGGCCGCGCACATCCTCTCCGACCACCAGCTATACCGCACCGCCCTGCTGATCCTCGTGCTGCTCACGCGCAGCTCGCGGCTGCCGCTGCCGCTCACGCCGGTGCGCACCGCGCTGATGGAGTGGGGCCGCGCGACCGAGCTGAGCGCCGACCGCGCCGCGGCGCTCGTCACGCGCGACCCGCTGGTGGTGTGCCGCACGCTCATGTCGATAGCCGGCGGCGCGATGGTCGGGGAGCTCGACCTCGACGCGTTCATGCGCCAGGGGCTCGACTACAAAGAGAAGGGCGGCGGCCTCGAGCGCCTCACGCGCCTGATGCTCGACCTCGGCGTCACCCATCCGATGCCGGTGAAGCGCACGCACGAGCTGATGGAGTGGGTGCGCTCCGGCGAGTTCGACCGCATCGTCGGCTCCCACGAGTACCCGCGCCGCGGCGATCCCGTCGACGCCCGCGCCGACAGCAGCGACGCCGTGAGCTTCTACGCCGAGCGCATCCGCGACGCCTTCCGCGACGCGGGCGAGTCGGTGAGCTCCGTCGGCAAGCAGCTCGCCGGCTGGCTGCGCCGCGAAGGAGACGAGAGCGCGGGGGAGGAGGAGGGCGAGGAGGCTGGCGAGCGCGGCGGCGCATCGTCCCTGGCGGGGGAGGAGTAGGGGACCGCTGCTAGGACGCGCGCGTCGGCGGCGCCGGGCGCCCGGCGAGCGGCACGGTGAGGCGCACGATCGTGCCGCGCTCCGGCGCCCGCGCCCATTCGAGCTCGCCGCCCACCAACTCGGCGCGCTCGCGCATGCCTGACATCCCGAAGCCGCCCTCCAGGCCGTCGCCCCGCGGCCCCAGGCGCGTGTCCTCCGGCAGGCCACGGCCGTCGTCGCGCACCGACGCCTCGATCACGCCGCCGCGGTCGATCACGCTGATCACCGCTTTGCTCGCGTGCGCGTGGCGACTCACGTTCGTGAGCGCCTCCTGAACCACGCGATAGATAGTGCTCTCGAGCTCCGGGTCCAGGCGCCGCCCGCCGTTTTCCGCTCCCTCTCCCGCTGTCAATCCATTCGCAGCGTCGCCGCCCAGGCTGCCACCCAGTCCACTGCCGGCAGCGCCGCCGCCCGGTCCTGCGCCGGTCTCCCGGCCGCCGAGCGCGATCTCGGTCTTCACCTCCAACCCGTCGATCGCCTGCGCGCGCCTGGCCAGCGCCTCCAGCGCGGCCTCCAGCCCGAGGTCGTCGAGCGCCGCGGGGCGCAGCTCGGTGATCAGGTGGCGCAGCCCGTCGATCTCCGTGTCCAGGCCCTCGAGCACCGCGTCCACCGCCGTGCTCAGCGCCTGCCTGTCGTCGAGGTCGCGTGCGTTCGCCAGCTGCAGGCGCAGCGCACCGATGCCCTGGATGCTCTCGTCGTGGATCTCCCGCGCCCAGCGCGCGCGCTCGCGCTCGCGCGCCTCCATGCCGTAGCGCAGGCGTTCGATCTCGACGGAGCGCTCCGCGGCCAGCCGCTGCGACACGCTCGAGGCGAACGCGCTCAGCGCCTGGCGATCGGGCTCGCGGAAGCTGCCCTGATCGCGCAGCGCGATCACGAGCCCTCCGCCCTGGCCCTCCATGGTGAGC
>JASHYF010000208.1 GCA_030043235.1 Solirubrobacteraceae bacterium
CGGAGCCCGTTCCGAGCGCCAGCGTCGTCCGGCGCCCGTTCGCGCGCGCGGCCCCGTTGCTCGAGCTCGTGGCGGAACCGGCTCCGAGCCACAGCGTCGTGTGCAATCGGCGCAGCGGCTCGAGCAGCAGCCGGGAGGGAGCGGCCTGTCCGTCTACGCGGATGACAGGTCGCGCAACCTTCGGCAGTGCGGTGAGGATCTGCGAGCGGAAGATCGACTCGATCGCCTCCAGGCTGCGCAGCCGCCTGTCCAGGCGGCCCAGCGCATACGCGGCGATCGACGCCAGCACGATGCCGATCACGAAGCCGAAGATCGCGTCCTTTTTGGGCACCGGCGCGAGCAGCGCCGCGCGGGTGGCCGGCTTCACCTGCTCGGCGCCCGACGCGACGAGCTCCCCTTCGAGCCGGTCGATCTTGTTGTTCAGCGCCGTCTCCTGGAGGACGTCCGCGGTGGACGAGGACTTCCCCTTGGAGGAAGCGCTCCCCCCGACCGGCGCCTGCGTCGCTTCGAGCCGGTGCAGCTGGCGGCGTGTGAGCGCGATCGATCTTTCGATCCCGCGTTCACGGTCGAGGTCGCGACGGTTTATGTAAGCCTGCGCGACGCGGTTGACGCTCGCCGTCGTGGCCCTGGCCGGGTGGCCTTCGGCGCTGATCGTTATGAACTCGCCCTTTTCGGTCGACTTCGCCTTGACTTTGACGGCGCGCATGAGCTTGCTCTTGTGTTCTTTGCGCAACTGCCGCCGCACGTCTTCCACCACGATGTCGTTGATGACGTCGGCCTGGTTGCCGACTTCAGCACCGTTGTGCTTGCCCGCCTTTTCGCCGGGGGCAGCTTCTTCGGCGCTGGCGCCGAGGTACACCTGGGTGCTCGCCGAGTAGGTGGGCGTCGCGCGCCTGTAATAGAGATAGCTGGCGACCGCGACGAGGATCCCAACCCCGAGGATCAGCCACTTGCGCCGCCAGAGCGGAGCGAAGATCGCGGTGGCGTCGGTAGTTTCGTGCATCGGCCCTGGGCTCATCCGTGGCTCAAGCAGCAGCCATCATAAGCATCGACGTAATTGGTCACTAAAGATTAGCGTGCGCCTTCGCATCCGGCAAATGCGCATGCAAGGATGTCGGCATGTCCACGCCGACCCGACGTGCCCGGCGAGCGTCGTCGGCGCGCCAGCATATCGGACCGCACGCGACACCCGGCGCGTGAGCGAGGCGATGGACGGGTCGCGCCCGCCGCGACGCCTCTTGGCGGTGAGCCACCCGGCGGTGGTGAGCGTCAACCAGGAGGTCTACCGAGAGCTGGTGCGGCGCGGCTGGGAGGTCGCGATCGTCGTCCCCCGGCGATGGCGCCACGACTACGCGGACGCCGACATCACGCCGCAGGCGCTCCCGGGCTTGGAGTCGGCGCTGCGCCCGGTTCCGGTGGCGCTGCGGGGACGCCCGCAGCGACACGTGTACCTCGCGAGCGCCCGCGCGCTGGGCGCCCGAGCGCGCCCCGACGTGGCGTTCGTCGAGGCGGAGCCGTTCGCGCTGCCCGCCGCGCAGTGGGGCTTCGCGTTGCGCAGGCTGGGCGTCCCGTTCGGGGTGCAGTGCTACGAGAACATCGACAGGGCGCTGCCGGCGCCCGTGCGCTGGCTGCGCTCGCGGGTCCTGCGCGAGGCGGCGTTCGTGGCCGCTCGCTCGGAGACGGCCGCGCGGCTCGTGCGCGGCTGGGGGGCGCGGGGAGAGGTGGCTCTCGCCCCGCCCGCGGTGCCGGGCTGGGAGAGCGCGGAGGGCGCCCGCGATCCCCGGGAGAGCGCCGGGCGAGCGTTCACCGTCGGCTACGCCGGACGCCTGACCGAGAGCAAGGGACTTCTGGACCTGCTCGCCGGCGTGCGCAGGCTCGAGGCGCCGGTGGAGCTGATCCTGATCGGCGACGGGGAGCTGAGGGGCCGGCTCGAGGGGCAGCCGATCCCGGGCTCGGCGGTGCGCGTGCTCGACGGCCTGCGCCACGAGCAGATGGCGTCGGCCTACGCACGCCTGGACGTGCTCGTGCTCCCCTCGCGCACGACCGCCACCTGGAAGGAGCAGTTCGGGCGGGTGATCATCGAGGCGCTCTACTGCGGCGTTCCCGTGGTGGGGTCGGACTCCGGCGAGATCCCGTGGCTGCTCGAGCTGACCGGCGGAGGGCTCCTGTTCCCGGAGGGCGAGGTGGAGCAGCTCGCGGAGCGATTGACGAGACTGCGCCAGGCGCCCGCGCTTCGCCGCCAGCTCGCCGCGCGCGGCAGGGAGGCGGTCGAGCGGATGTTCACGGTCGCCGCCGCGACGGATCCGCTGGAGCGGATGCTGCTGGCAGCGTCGAAGCGCTGAGGTGCGCGGGCTGCCCCCGGGCGTCGTCCACAGCGCGGGCGCTCGCCGCGGCGCGTGCGCACAGCTGCACATACAGCTCGCTGTAGCTGGCGACCATCCGCTCCCAGCTGAAGCGCATCGCCGACGCGCGGGCTGCCCGGCCCATCGCCGCCCGCAGCCGCGGATCGGCGGCCAGCTGAGCGAGCCGCCGGGCGATGTCATGCGGGTCGCGGCTGATGCGAAAGCCGTTCTTCCCGTCTTCGATCAGCTCGCGCACACCGCTCACGGGCGTCGCCAGCACCGGCAGGCCGCTGGCGGCCGCCTCGAAGCTCACGAGCGAGAACGTCTCGTAGCCGGTGGGCAGCACGAAGGCGTCCGCGAGCCCGTAGACGAGCTGCACGTCCGCGGTCACGCCCAGCCAATGCACCGAGGAGCCGGCGCCGAGCGAGTCGGCCAGTTGTTGATAGCGCTGGCGATCACCTGCGCCCGCGACGACCAGCTCCCAGCCCGGGGCCAGGGCGAGCGCGCGCACGAGCTCGGCGAGTCCCTTGCGGGCCCACTCGCTGCCCACGAACGCAGCCACCAGACGATCCTCGCCGATCCCGAGCCTGCGACGCAGCTCGCGCGCGTCGCGCTCGCGCGCGCCGGGCGCGAACACGCTCGTGTCGACGCCGTTGTGGATCGTGAGCACGCGCTCGGCGATCGCGGGAAAGTGCATGCGCAGCTCGTCGGCCACGCCCTCGGAGACGCACACGAACCGCGCGGCGCTGCGCGGGCGGTAGCACAGCCGCTCGGTCGCGCGCTTGAGATAGCCGGCGGCGGTGGCGTGCAGCCTGAACGGCAGGCTCGCGGAGCTCGGGCTCACCGGTCCAACCTGATGACAGTAGTGGACGGCGATCACGTCCACGCGGTTCAGCACGATCGCGCCGGTCGCCTGGACCACTCCGCTTCGCCACCTGCGCACGGCGAGCGAGCCCGCGAGCATGAACCACGGGTGCGCCAGCAGCAGCGGCCGGCGGGGGCCGCGCACGCGGCGAAAGCGCACGCCGTCGTCCGCCGGCAGCACGCACGTGCGGGCGATCACCGTGACCTCGTGCCCCCGCGCGCGCAGGCCGGCGATGAGCTCGGCGAGCACGCGCTCCATGCCGCCGACCGAGCCCACGTCGTGCGCGACGATCGTCACCGCGCAGGGCTGCGCGGCGGCGTCAGCGCGGCGCACGGGAGCGGACCAGCGCTTCGAGGCTGTCGAAGAA
>JASHYF010000209.1 GCA_030043235.1 Solirubrobacteraceae bacterium
GTCCTGCAGCCCCTCCCGCGCTCCTGGCTGTGCCAACGCCCGCTGGTCAGCGGCCTCCCGCAGCAGCTGCGAGAAACGGCGCTCGTCCTTGGCCAGAGCACGCAGGCGGCTCAAGCGCTCCTTGAGCAGCCGAACGCTCGAGAACGTCGCCCGCCGAGGAGAGCTGTCTGCAACGACGTCCAGGAGACCCCTGGCGATCCAGCTGCGCACGGTCGGCCGGCTCACACCAAGCTCCTCCGCGACCTCGGGCACCGTGAGGGCGGGCGCATCCGAGCCAACTCTCTGCTTCGCCCGCTCGAGCTCACGCTCAGCCACGGCTATATCGCCATTGGAAAGCGCGTGACGAGCGCGCGTGATCGTGTCGTCAAGCGTGACGAAGCTGGCCACCAACGCTCGATGCTCGCGCTTGGTCATGACATCCATCATACCACCATGCCTTCCGAAAAAGCCAAGAAAAGGAAAGTCAATCAGCGACTGTCGACCGAAGCCCCGAACGCCACCTGCACACATGAGCAGCGCATATGGGCACTCGTCGCTGGAAGCGAGAGCGCACGTCACCAGGCTGCACCGCGCGCGGCTCGACCCCGCCGGCACCGGCCTCGGCTACATGCGCGTAACGGACGCTTGCGCGCCAAGGCGCTCGCAGATCTCCCGACTCGATCCGCTCGGCGGCAAACCAGAAGCCCCTCGCGCCGCCGCTGGTCTGTGTTGGCGGCGCCGAACGTCGGTCC
Source organism: Solirubrobacteraceae bacterium (assembly GCA_030043235.1). Lineage (GTDB taxonomy): Bacteria > Actinomycetota > Thermoleophilia > Solirubrobacterales > Solirubrobacteraceae > Palsa-744. The sequence goes on from JASHYF010000209.1 coordinate 732, forward strand.
CTCTCGCCGGCGGCAGTGTGATGATCGTCCACGGCGGCGCTCTACTGCAGCGATTCAAGCGGATGCTGTCGCCGAATGTAGTCGCCGAACAGGGCGCCGTGAAGTCGACGTAGCCGCGCCGCGGGCTGTAGATGAGTCCCTTGACGTCGATGAGGTTCTGACGGACAAGCGCCGTGCGGCGTTGGTCGGTGCCGAGCCGTGCGGAGACCTCCGCGGTCTGTTGAGGGCCGTCGCCGAACTCCGCGATCGCCACCAGATACCGCCGCGCCGCGACGGTATCGCGATTGAGCCGGACGACAGTATATGCCTTTATATAGCTGTATTTGGTCATCGCATAAAACCAAATACATCCCCGTCGGCGCGCCTCCAGGGCGCCACGACGCGGCCCCTCATCCGCTCGCGAGCCCGGCGTGCCACCTCACCCCGAACCTCCCGCCCTCGCCGTGGCACATCTCTGGCACAAGTCATTCCGTCCGATACGTCCGATGCGTCCCGAAACCGGCACAAAACGGACGATCTGGACGCCAGCGGACGCATATGGCGCGCGGCCACGAGGTTGAGGGCCTTGTGGGGAGATTTCCCCGTGGTGGTTCGAGTCCACTCGGCCTGCATTTCTACAACGGCGAAGTCCTCGCGCTCGGACTGATGGCCTCGGGATGCCGGGCCCCGGGCGTCGATCTTCGGTTGGTGCGCCGGAACGCATGCGTAGCACGTGGGGCCGGCCGTATAATCGGCGGCCGCGGGCTGTGGGTGGTCCGAGCAGAACGGCACTCTCATCCTGGAGACGTCGATGCAGAGCAGAGCTATCTCGCGGATCTCGGCCTTCGCGGTGGTCGTGGGGTGCGTGGCGTCGCTGACGCTGGCGCCGGCGGCGCGCGCCGGCGGCGGCTCGAGCGCGAGCGTGTCGAACGCGTACGAGTTCCTCGACCAGATGATGGACCTGTACGCCACCGGTTCGGTGCCGCGCCTGGTACAGAGCTTCAGCGGCGGCCCGCTGGGCGAAGAACACGACACGGCGTCGGTGATCTATGACGACACCCTGGTCATCGACGCCTTTCTCAGCGAGGGCAGCGCCGAAGGCGTCTCGCGCGCCGAGGTCATCGGCAACGCGCTGCTCTACGTGCAGGCCAACGACCCCGCGGGCGACGGCCGTATTCGCGAAGCCTACGCACCGACTCCGCTCAGCGCGCCGAGCGACGTCGACGCGGTCGAAAAGGGCAGCTCGACGGGCCCGATGGCGTGGGCCGGCCAGGCGCTGGTGCATCTGTATGTAGCGAGCGACGATGCCTCCTACCTCGCGGGAGCCGAGGCACTCGGCAACTGGGTGCAGGCCCACTGCTACGACAGGCGCGGCGCCGGCGGCTACACCGGGGGCGAGACCCCGCGCGGCAAGCGCATCCGGTGGAAGTCGACGGAGGAAAACATCGACCTGTACTCGTTCTTCGAACTGCTCGCCGAAACGACCGGCGAAGCCGTGTGGTCCGCAAGGGCTGCCTGGGCCAGACATTTCGTGGAAGCGATGTGGGATGCCCGGGAAGGTCGGTTCTACGAGGGAACGAAGACCAACGGAAAGACGCCCAACAACGAAGTCCAGCCCGAGGACGTCAACAGCTGGTCGTATCTGGCACTCCGGGACCCCGCCTTCCAGGCATCGGTGAGCTGGGACGTCGCCAACCTCGCGGTCAGCGCGGAAGGCTTCAGCGGCGTGAGCTTCTGCGAGGGTGCACGCACAGGGGTGTGGTTCGAGGGCACTGCCCACCTGGCCGACGCGCTGGAGCTACGCGACGGCCCAGGGGACGAGGCGCAGGCCGAAGCCTATCTGTCGGATATCGAATACGCCCAGACCAACGGCCCCAACAACGACGGCCTCGGAATCATCGCTGCGTCGAACAAGCTCAGCGAATGCGAAGGTGAATTCTATTACCCGTCCCTGCACACCGGTGCGACCGCTTGGTACGTCATGGCTGCCCGGCGGGTCGACCCCTTCCTGCCGCTGCCCTGACCACGCGAAGGTGCTTGGTGAAGCAGTCCCCGAGTGAGGATCTTGCATGTGCGTGCGAGGTTGAGGGTCTGTGGACCTCTGGGCCGGTGGTGGTTCGAGTCCATTCGAGCGCATGGGCGAAAGGTCCGGAACCTCAACGGTGCTTCGCAACGGCGTGTCCGCCGGGGGCTATTACCAGGCAACGGGTCCGTCGCGGCTGACGAAGGTGCCGGTCGGGCCATCGGAGCCGACGGTCGCCATGCTGACGATCGCGTCGGTGCCTTCCGTGACCGTCTGCGTGCCCGTGTTGAAGTTGAGGTCGGTCGCGGTGTAGCCGGGATCGACCGAGTTGATCCTCATACCGGGGAATGCCTTGGCGTACTGCACGGTGAGCATGTTCAGCGCCGCCTTGGAAGAGCTGTAGGCGGGAAGGATCCATCGTGACACGGGTGAGTGGGGGTCTGTGCTGCGCGCCAGCGATCCCAGTCCGCTCGACACGTTCACGACCACGGGCGACGCCGAACGTTCGAGCAGCGGCACGAACGCACGCATCGTGCGGACGACCCCGAGGACGTTGACCTCGTAGACCTGCTGGACCACCGCTGCCGTCAGCTCCTCCGGCTGCGGCACCTCTCCCGCGATGCCGGCGTTGTTGATCAATACATCGAGCACGCCGCCGGTTTCGTCGGCGAGCTCTACAGCGGCTGCCTCGACCGAGGCATCGTCCGCGACATCGAGCACCAGACTACGGGCGCCGAGCTCCTCCGCGGTGGCGAGGCCGCGTTCCGGGTCGCGCGCCGAAGCCCAGACGTCGTGCCCGTCGGCCAGCAGACGACGGGCGGCCTCGCGGCCGAGGCCCTTGTTTGCACCAGTGATCAGGATCGTCGACATCGGCCGAGACGGCGCCTCCCGCGCGACGGCTCATTGCATCCTGATAGAGCCTACCGCTCACGGCGCCGCCGGCGCCGGAAGCGCATCCGGTCGAGCACAAAGACCCGCAGGTCGACGGTCCGCCGCGATTCGCAGCGCCACCGTCAGGACACGTCTGGATACTCGATCTCAGAGATCGGCCTGGCAACCCGCCGGTACTCGCCGCGAGCGATCAGCTCGATCGGCTTGGCGTCATCCAGCGCGAGCACCGGCCGCTGCAGCCACACGGCGATCGACTCCGCCCGCAACACACGCCCAAGACGCCTGACCATCTCCCCCAGCTCGATCAGCCGTTGCGCACGCGCCCCCGTCGGCTGGCTACGGCCGGCAAGCCAACCCCGCACGGTGCTCGGCTTGGCGCCGGTGGCCTCCGCGATCAGCCGATCGGACAGGCCAGCGAAATCGTGGACCTCTCGCGCCTCCTCAAGCAACGGACTCATAGCCACAGGCTGGCACGCAATCGCGATTAGTCGCAAAACCATCGCCCGTACTCGCGGGCCCTGGCCAGGAGGCCTGCCCTCGACCGCTCGGAAGTGGAGCCACGAAGCCCCGCGGATGAATCGAGCAACGCGGGGATGACGCCACGATCGACTATGGCGTGGGTAGGACGCGATAGCCAAAGACCCGCTTGGCCTCACGTACAAGGGTGTCCGGGATAGTCACGCTGTCGGTCGGCCATCGTCGATCGGCCGGATCGGGTGCCCCGGCCGGAGCGAACAGTGCGAGTCCGCATCGTTTCTGCGCGGGGTCGTGACGGATGAAGTAGCGGATGCCCGCGAACCCATCTTCGAGTGCCCGCACCGCGAACGCGTGGCTCTGCTCGTATTGCTCGTTGGCGCCAAGCGACGCAGTGACGCCGAAGCTCAGCGCTCGGCGCGAGGTGATGTCGGCGAGACGAAGGTCGCGTTTGAGCGTGACTGCCAACAGCGATCTTTGCGCTATCTCCGTCTCGGCCAGCAGCATATTCTTGCGGAAGACCTCGATCCAAGCACCCAGCTGCGTCTCAGCTAGATAGCAGGTACCCATACCGGTGCCGACTGGATCGAAGCGGCCGTCTCCATTGGATGAGAACCACCACGGCGATTTGGCGGACTTGTGGATTCGATAGACCGTCGCGTCGCCCCGCAGCGTTCGCCGCGGGAAGGCACTTGGGCTCACTGCACGAGTCGCGTTGCGTCCTGTTGAGCCACACGACGCAGGTGCGCGGCATCCCGTCCAGCGCGCGCCCATGCCACCGGCGAGAGACCGCCGAGCGCGTCATCGTCTGATGCGACGCACCAAGCAGCGGCGGTCCACGGGCTACTCGCCGCGCCGGCGAGCAGCCAGAACGCCACGATCAGCGACTGCAGCGGCTGGCCATCGTGGAACTGGAACACCGGATATCGGCGGTGACCTGCGCTGTCGGGTAGCGCGATGAGCCGCTTCGAGCGCAGCAGTTCGTCGACCCGCTGCCGAGAGACTCCGAGCAGCTCGCGGACCTCGGCGGTGCCCAGCAACGGCCCAAGCTCGTTCTCCCATGCCTGACTCACGGCGGCCAGCACCCCGCCGCGGCGGGCAGCCTCCACGCTGAGGCTCCGCTCCGCTCCAAGGAGCTCGCCCACGGCTTCTACGAACGCCACCACGGCCTCCTCGGATAGATGAAACTGTGAGGCCAGCTCGGCGACCGTGATGCCGGGCCTCTCCTCGACGAGCAGCTTGAGAACGGAGGCCTTGGTGCGCTCCAAGTCCGACGAGACGTCTCGCAGGGTTGCCTCAGCGCGGTCCAGCGCCTCGAAGACCTCCGGGCGATCCTTGACGGTCATGACGCTATATTACCATACAGCCAAAAGCTGCAAGAACGTCGGTTCCGAGCAGACTGGCACAGGCGTCAGCCCCGGCGCCGCGTCGTCGGCCCGGCCCAGGGACAAATCTCTGACAAATCTCAGATCGTCCTATGCGTCCGACGTATCCGTAAAGCCGGACGTATCAGACGATCTGGACGCTGGCGGACCTATATGGCGCGGGCGTCTAAGGTTGAGGGCCTTGTGGGCTTCACGGCCCGTGGTGGTTCGAGTCCACTCGGGCGGACCATACGATGTACGTGAGAACCCTCGAGCGCCGCGTCGAGGTTCCAGCTTGCGCTGCTCGGGCGCATAGGCACCGGCTCGTGACCCCGATTCGTCTCAGGCTACGGCGGCGAACTCCCGCTCGACCTCACCATCCACGGTGCGCTGGAAGCAGACGAGCAGCTCCTCATCAAGCACCGCAGCGATCCGCTGCAAGGTAGGCAGCTGCGGGATATGCGTGCCCTTCTCGAGCCGCGACACCGCGCTGTGCGAAGTCCCAGCAGCCTTGGCGACCTCCTCCTGGGTCAACCCCAGCTCGAACCGCCGTTCACGCAGATGCGCAGCGATCGGGCTGACCTCGCGCAAAGCACGAATGCGCGCGTACTCGGCACGAGCGTCACGGTACGCCTCGCTGCGATCGGCGCGGCCACCCGCTGCCTCGACAGCGGAACGGCCGACAGGGCTTCGGACGGTGTCGCTCACTAGCCATAGCTTATCACGAATGGTAAATCGCGATCAACCTCGCCGCGAGTTCGGTGGAGCATCCCGGCCAGCCGCCCGCGGAGGGCGACGGCGTTCCGCGTCCATCCTCGCCCGAAAGTCGGCCATGCGCCTCTTGGCCGTCTCACGGTCACGCGCCGGCACAGCGCCTGTGTTCTTCTCGAAGGCGTGGAGCAGGACAGCCGATGTGCGCGTTATGCCGATGTCGGGTGGGAAACCCAGACTCTTTCGAGAGGAGGCTCCCCCGAACGGCCGGTTGTGTCGTCCGACCATGGTGACCTAGGAGCGTGTCCCAGTAACGCCATTTCGTGGCCTTGGCGTGGGACAGCGCCCCACTTTGGGCCGCTGACGGGCATGGATTTGGGACGACGGCCGAGAAATGGGCGATTTCGCGCGTGCCATCCCCCACCGGAGCATTACTGACCCACGCTCCTAGGCGGCAGCGTGGCGCCGGTGACGGGCGGGGCACGGGTCTGGGCAGGGCGAGCGCGATGGAGCTGGCGCGCTGCGGAGCGCGCGTGACGATCGTGGGGCGGCGCGCGCAGCTTCTGGAGCAGGC
>JASHYF010000210.1 GCA_030043235.1 Solirubrobacteraceae bacterium
CAGGGGACTAGGACGCCGCCCTCTCATGGCGGAAACCCGGGTTCGAATCCCGGTAGCGGTATTCGCCTGCGCCCCGTGTTTACGGGGCGTTTCGCGTTCTATGGGCTTCTGACTGAAAGCCTGACTGGAAGTCTGCTCGCAGGCGCCGCCGGATGGATCGCAGCAGGCCCGTGGCCGCACGGGCGTGGTCTGCAGCGTGCTGTCTGCGTTGTGGCTGGCGGACCGCGTGTTGATGAGCCTGTGGGTGCCGGAAAAGCGGTCAGGCTGGCCTGACCGCCGCTGGCGGCGGCGTTTTGAGCGACTAGTCGCGAGGGTCGGGTTTGCCCGCGAGCTGCATCAGGCGGTGGTCGTAGCTCAGCAGCTCGCCGTCGAGCTCTCGAGCGGTGGCGAGCACGATCGCGTCTGGCAAGCGTAGCCGCTCGTGCCGGGCCGCAACTCGGCCGCGCGCTCCGCAATGGGCGAGGTCGGTGGCTCGGCCGTGATGCCCATCGCGGCGATCGCTTCGCGCGCCTCAGCCAGGCGCCCGGCGCGCGCGAATGCGACGAGTGCCTCGCTGTATGCGCATTCGGCTTTTGATCGCGCCCCCCTCGGCTTTTGATTGCGCCCCCCGTGTCCAGCGGTATAGTCACTGCCTCTCGCTGGCCAAGCTCCACAGGGGGGAACGAAATGTCTACCCAAGCTCTGTTGCCCGTCTCTGAGAGGCTCGCGTTCTATCGGCGCGCCGCCAACTACATCGCGGTCGCGATGATCTACCTCCAGGACAACCACCTCCTCGAGGAGCCGTTGAAGCCCGAGCACATCAAGCATCGCCTGCTCGGGCACTGGGGGACGGTGCCCGGGATCAACCTCGTCTACGCCGGCCTCAACCGCCTGATCCTCGACACCGATGCGAGCGTGCTGCTGGTCACGGGCCCCGGCCACGGCGCCCCCGCGAACCTCGCCAACCTGTGGATCGACGGCTGCCTGGAAGACGTCAAGCCCGAGATGAGCCGCGACCGCGAGGGGCTTGGGAGACTCGTGCGCCTGTTCTCCTGGCCGGGGGGCTTCCCCAGCCACATCGCCCCGATCGTGCCGGGAACGATCCACGAGGGCGGCGAGCTCGGCTATGCGCTGGCGACCGCGTTCGGGGCCGCGCTCGACAACCCCGAGCTGATCGTCGCCTGCATCGTCGGCGACGGCGAGGCCGAGACGGGCCCGACGGCCGGCGCGTGGCACTCCAACAAGTTCCTCGACCCCGCCACCTGCGGCGCCGTGCTGCCGATCCTGCACCTCAACGGCTACAAGATCGCCAACCCCACGATCTTCAACTCGATGAGCGACGCGGAGCTGACGAAGCTGTTCGAGGGCTACGGCTGGCATCCGCTGCTCGTGCAGGGCGAGGACCTCGATGGCGCGCTCGCGGGCGCGCTGGACACCGCCTACGGCGAGATCCGCGCGCTGCAGCAGGCCGCCCGCGGCGGCAGCCGGCCCGAGCGGCCGATCTGGCCGATGCTGATCCTGCGCTCGCCCAAGGGCTGGACGGGCATCCGCGAACTCGACGGGGTGCGCGTCGAGGGCACCTCCAAGTCTCACCAGGTGCCGGCGATGCAGGCGCGGACGAAACCCGAGCACCTGCGCGCGCTGGAGGAGTGGCTGCGCTCCTACGGCCCCGACGAGCTGTTCGACGACAGCGGCGGCCCCGCGGCGGAGATCGCGGCCATGTGCCCCACGGGCGACCGGCGCATGGGGGCCAACCCGCACGTCAACGGCGGGCGCATGCGCGTGGCGCTGAAGCTGCCCGGGCTGGAGGACCACGCGGTCGCGCTGGAGCAGCCCGGCGCCAGCACCGACAGCTCGCTCGGCGCCGTCGGCAAGTACCTCGCCCAGGTGTTCGAGCTGAACCGCGAGCAGCGCAACTTCCGCGTGGTGTGCCCGGACGAGGTCGCCTCCAACCGCCTCGGGGCGCTGTTCGACGTCGAGGACCACGCCTACGAGTGGCCCGTGGACCCGCAGATCAGCCCCGACTACAAGCCCGGCGGGCGCATCATGGAGGTGCTCTCCGAGCACAACTGCCAAGGTTGGCTGCAGGGCTACGTGCTCACCGGCCGCCACGGGATCTTCCCCTGCTACGAGGCGTTCATCCCGATCGTCGACGGCATGGTCAACCAGTACGGGAAGTTCCTGAAGATGTCTCGCGAGGAGGCGCCGTGGCGCGAGCCGGTGTCCTCGCTGAACTACCTGCTCACCTCCGAGGGCTGGCGCCAGGACCACAACGGCTACTCCCACCAGATGCCGGGGTTCATCAACTCGATGCTCAACCGCCGCGAGGAGCACGCGCGCGTGTACGTGCCACCGGACGCGAACACGCTGCTGGCGACGATGGAGCACTGCCTGCAGGCGACCGGCTGCATCAACCTGATCATCGGCTCGAAGCTGCCGCTGCCGCAGTGGCTGTCGATGGAGCAGGCCCAGGAGCACGTGCGCGCCGGGGCCTCGGCGTGGGAGTGGGCCAGCAATGACGACGACGGGCTGCCCGACCTCGTGCTGGCCAGCTGCGGCACGATCCCCACTATCGAGCTGCTGGCAGCAGCCAGCCTGCTGAAAGATGATGTGCCCGAACTGAAGGTCCGCTTCGTCAACGTCACCAACCTGTTCGCGCTGGCCGCGCCCGGCAATCACCCCGACGCGATGTCGGCGGGGCAGTTCGGGGAGCTCTTCACCGAGGGCCGGCCGGTGATCTTCAACTTCCACGGCTATCCCTCGGCGGTTCACCAATTGATCCACCGCCGCCCGCGCCAGGAGCGCTTCCACGTGCGCGGCTACGCCGAGGAGGGGACCACCACGACGCCGTTCGATCTGCTGGCGATGAACGGCGTGGACCGCTTCCAGCTGGCGATAGAGGCGCTCAGCCGCGTCGACGTGGGGGTGAGCGAGTTCGTGCGCGGCATGTCCGGGGAATTCGCCGTGCGCAACATCAGCGGCGCGCAGGAGGCGATCAGCAAGTACCGCGAGCAGCTCGCCGAGCACCGCCAGTACGTGCGTGAGCACGGCGACGATCCGCCCGAGATCACCAGCTGGGCGTGGTCAGGATCCAGGGCGTGAGCGGACGGTGGTGCGATGAGCGCTGACGCCGCGCAGCGGGCGCAGGTCCAGCTCGAGGCAGGGGAATACCGGGCCAGCCGCGAGGCGGCGCTGGCGGGCCTGGCCGAAGCGCCCGAGGATGTGGAGCTGCTGATGCTCGCCGGGCGCGCGGGCGTGGAGCTGGACGCCGACGACGCCACCGCCCAGCTGCGGCGCGCCACCGAGCTCGCACCTGAGAACGCCGACGCCTGGCACCACCTCGGCGAGGCGCTCGCCACCGACGGGCAGATGGAGGAGGCCGGCGCGGCCTTCCGCCGTGCGGTCGAGCTGAATCCCGGCGACCAGGTGGCGCTCAGCCACCTCGGGCACACCTCGGCCGCGGCCGGGCACGAGCAGGAGGCGGTCGGCTATCTGAGCCAGGCGGCCCAGAGCATGGGCCGGGCCTCGACCGCGTCGATCAGCCTCGTCGACATGTACCGCACGCTCGGACAGTATGAGGAGGCTCTCGCCCAGGCGCAGCGCATCGCCGAGGCCGCGCCCGACGAGGTGATGGCGACGCTCGACGTGGCCGAGCTGAGTCTCGAGGTGGGGCGGCTCGACGACGCCGTGGCCGCCTTCCAGCGCCTGCGCGAGCTCGATGAAGTGCCCGGCCACGAGGTCTATCCGCTGCACGGGATGATCATGGCCGAGCTCCGGCGCGAGAGCTGGCGGCGCGCGCTCGATCTCGCCCGCGAGGCTGCAAGCGCCGACGCCCAGGGCCGTACGGCGGGCGTGGTGGCCTTCCTCGAGGATCAGACGGGGGAGGCGCCGACGCTTGCCGGCAGGCCGGCTGAGGAGGGCGCGCCGATGCAGCCCGGCGAGCCGGCGGCCGAGCGCGAGCTGCCGACGCGCGAGCAGGTCGACGCCGCGCTGGAGGCGTCGCTGGCGGAGTACCGGCGCATGCACGCCGACGATCGCCGTCTGGCGGCGGAGGATCTCCTTGGCTGAGGCCGCCACAGCCAGCCGGGCCGCATCCGCGGAGTGGTTCCGCTGCCCCGCCTGCTCGGCCTTCGTCTACCACAAGCGGCTGCGCCGCAACCTCGGCGTGTGCCCCGACTGCAACCATCACTTCCGCCTGCGCATCCGTGAGCGCCTGGGCCAGCTGCTGGACGAGGGCAGCTTCCAGGAGCTGAGCGGCGAGCTCGAGATCCTCGACGCGCTGTCCTTCGCCGACTCCAAGCCCTACAGCGAGCGGATCGCCCAGGCGCAGAAGAAGAGCGAGACGAGGACCGGCGCCATGCACGGCACCGGCACGATCGACGGCCTGCCGATCGTGGTGGCGTGCGTCGACTTCTCCTTCATCGGCGGCAGCATGGGCGGCGCCGTGGGCGAGTCGATCACGCGTGCGGCCGAGCTCGCGCTCCAGACGCGCACGCCTCTGCTCGTCATCTCCGCCTCCGGCGGCGCGCGCATGCAGGAGGGGTGCGTGTCGCTGATGCAGATGGCAAAGACCAGCCAGGTGGTGGCGCGGCTGGCCGAGGAGGGGGTGCTGTTCATCTCGCTGCTCACCGACCCCACCTACGGCGGTGTGAGCGCCTCCTACGCCACGCTCGGCGACATCCTCATCGCCGAGCCTGGTGCCCACATCGGCTTCGCGGGTCCGGCGGTCATCGAGCAGACGATCCGCCAGAAGCTGCCCGACGGCTTCCAGACGGCCGGCTTCCTGCTCGAACACGGCATGCTCGACCTGGTCGAACCGCGCGAGGGCCTGCGGCGCACGATCCGCAACCTGCTCGAACTGCACGCGCAGGCTGAGGCCGCGCGCGGCGAGGACGCGGCCACGCTCGCCGCGCGCCTGCCGCAGGCCGACGGCGCCGAGGCGATAGTGGACCCCGAGCAGCTGCCCGAGCGCGACCCGTGGGAGATCGTCCAGCTCGCGCGCCACATCGACCGTCCGCGCATGCTCGACCTCGTCGGCTACGCGTTCGACGGCTTCCAGGAGCTGCGCGGCGACCGGTTGTTCGATGAGGATCGGGCGATCGTCGCCGGCCTCGCCCGCCTGGGCGAGCTGACCGTGATGGTGATCGGCCAGCAGAAGGGACACTCGACGAGCGAGCTGGTGGAGCACAACTTCGGCATGCCCGAGCCCGAGGGCTATCGCAAGGGCATGCGCCTGATGCGCTACGCCGCCCGCTTCGGGCTGCCGCTCGTGACGATCGTCGACACGCCCGGCGCCTACCCCGGGCTCGGCGCGGAGGAGCGCGGGCAGTCGGTCGCGATCGCCGAGTCGATCATGCTCATGTCGCGCCTGCCGGTGCCGATCGTGACGGTGGTCACCGGCGAGGGCGGCAGCGGGGGAGCGCTCGCGATCGCGATGGGCAACCGCGTGCTGATGATGGAGAACGCCTACTACTCGGTGATCAGCCCCGAGGGTTGCTCCACGATCCTCTTCAAGGATGCCTCCGCCGCGCCGCGTGCAGCCAAGGCCCTGCGCATCACGAGCCCCGAGCTGCTGCGCCTGCAGGTGATGGACGCGGTCGTTCCCGAGCCGCAGGGCGGCGCGCAGGCGGACCCCGCGGCGGCCGGCGCGAACGTCAAGGCCGCGATCGTCGCCGGCCTGCGCGAACTGCTGGCGCTCAGCCCGCAGCAGCTCATCGATCAGCGCTACGAGCGCTTCCGCAAGTTCGGCACGCCCGGAAACCAGCCCTCACTTCCGCCAATCACAGGGGAGACATGAGCGAGAAACAGAACACCCAGAGCACCCCCGACAGGGAGCTGATCGAGTCCGTGTGGGCCGAGGCGCGCGACCTGGTCAAGCGCCTGGAAGGCAGCAGCGTCCAGCGCTTCGCGGTCGCGGCCGGCGACTACAGGATCGAGATCGAGCGCGCCTCGCCGCCGGCCTCCTCCGCGGCGCTGGCGGCACCGGACGCCTCCGCGCCTGCTCTCGCTTCGGCCGGACCCGTGGCGCCCGGCGCCGGGCCGGGGTTGGGCATCGCGCCGGGAGCGCGCAACGCCTCGGGCGTGTTCACGATCGGGGATCTGCAGCAGCAGGACACCCGCGTGCCCGTGCTGGCGCCGCTCGTCGGCACCTTCTACTCCGCCACGCAGCCCGGCGCCAAGCCATTCGTCGAGGTCGGCTCCACGGTCGAGCCCGGCGAGACCGTGTGCATCGTCGAGGCGATGAAGATGATGAACGAGGTCGCCGCCGGCGAGGGCGGCAAGGTCGCGGAGATCGTCGTCGAGAATGGCGAGTGGGTGGAGTTCGAGCAGGTGCTGATGTACCTCGAGCCCGCGGAGG
>JASHYF010000211.1 GCA_030043235.1 Solirubrobacteraceae bacterium
GCCGGCGAGGTAGAGCAGCCACAGCGCGACCGTGCCGAGCACCGCGGCGGCCACGCGCGCGAGCGTGTAAACCGCCTCCGGGTGCAGCGCGAACGTGTGCACCGCGCCCTGCGCTCCCCCGTAGGCGACGGCGAAGAGGAAGTGCAGCACGTAGGTGAAGGCGGGCGGGTTGGCGAAGTAGTGCGGGTTGAGCGTGCCGCGCTCGAACATTTCGATGGCGTGCGGCACGAAGTGGTCCTGCTCGTCGGCGTTGTACGGGAAGGGGAGCCCCTGGCGCACGCCCCACAGGCGCAGGCCGAGACCGCCGAGCAGCACCGCCGCGAGCCCCGTCCACGCCCATGCCGCTGAGCTCCGTGCGCCCGGCCCGATCCGGCCGGCGGGCGGGCGCAGCGCGAACGACGCACGCCGGCCAAGCCACGATCGCGTCGCGCCGCCGCGCTCGGCCTCTGCGCGAGTGCCCGCCCCCGCGTCCTCAGCAGTCGCCATACACCGCGTACAGGGGGCTGGCGTAGATGCGCGTGAAGCCCGGCAGCGGGATCTGGTCGCTCGGCTCATCGCCGACGTCGACGATCGCGTCGACGAACACGGCGCTGCCGAGCGGATACACGGCGACGCTGCCCGCGTGGATGCGCCGCTCGAGCGCGGGGTCGCCGTGTTCGGCGTCCGCGCGCGCCTGGCTGCGCGCGACGATGTCCTGCTGGTTGGAGCGGCCCAGGATCCAGCGCGCGTCGGGGATCAGCTTGTTGTCGGGCAGCGACACGAGCGGGCAGCGGCGCAGCTCGGCCTTCACCGCTGGGCTGTGCAGCGCGACGGCCAGTTCCTTGTGGAAGTCCTCGTGCTCGGCGAGCGTGGTGCGCAGGCCGGAGAGGCTGATGGCGCTGGCGGCGGAGACGGCGCCGTAGGCGACGAGCGCGACCGCGCCGAGGATCCACGCCCGGCGCAGCAGCGAGCCGGGCTCGAGCATCGCCCAGCCCCCGACGGTGAGCGCACAGAAGGGCAGCAGCGCGGTGGCTGCGCCGATCAGGTAGCGATCCACCACGGACGCCCCGCCGGCGCCCTCGATGAGGTAGGCGCAGAGCAGCAGCAGGAACGTCGCCAGCGGCACGAGCGCGCGCCGCGGCGTCATCCACACGGCGAGCGCGATTCCGAGGAGCCCGCCGAGCACCACGGGCAGCTTGTCGATGCGCACGCCGTATGACCACACCGAGGCGAGCACGCTGCCGAACCCCTGCGTGCGTTCGAGTTCGGCGGCGAGCCCTGCGGTGGTGTTCAGCGAGTACAGCGGGTCGCCTGTGACGACCGCGTCCACGGCCACCCACACGACGGGCGCGATCGCGGCGAGCGCGAGATAGCGCAGCCGCGTGCGATTGTCCGCGCGCCAGGAGCACCACAGCCAGTAGGCGCCGCTGAGCACCCATGCGTCCGGGCGCAGCAGGCCGGCGGCGGCGAGCGTGAGGAAGACCGGCCAGCCACGCCGCGGGCGTTCGAGCTCCAGCACCACCGCCCATAGCACGAGCGCCACGTAGGAGATGTCCAGGTAGCCCTGCGCGGCGAGGTTCTCGACGAAGAAGCGGCTCAGCAGCAGCAGCGCCGCGACGACCCCGACGACGGGCCCGAAGCACAGTGCTCCCAGTCGGTACATGCCGGCGACGGCCACCACGAACGAGGCGATCGACCCGAGCACCATCAGTCGCGCGCCGCCCTGCCCGAAGATCGAGCAGAGCACGCCGAAGGCGATCGCCAGAGGGTGCTCGGTGGGGCCGCGGTACACGCTGAAGTCGGGCATCTGCAGGTGCAGCAGGTCGCGGCCCCACAGCAGCGCGTAGAAGGAGTCGTAGGTGGGATAGGTGGGAAAGGCGAAGTAGCCGATGAGCGCGGCGATGCACATCGCGGCGAAGGCGATTCGCGCGTACGTGCCCGCCGAGGAGGCGGGCTGCGAGGAGTCCGGCGGTATCGAGCCCGGCGTGCGCCGGGTGAGCATCGCGCTTTCCATCTAGTGTGGGGACACTAGCCTTGGGACACTAGCCTTGGCCTCAGCAAGCCGGCGCCGGCGAGGGCTTGGCGCCGAGACCGTAACCCCGCCGTGGGATACTGCCGGAAGCTCAGGATAGGCAATCGCAGGCCATGAAGCTCATCATCCAGATCCCCTGCTTCAACGAGGCGGAGCAGCTGCCGCAGACGCTCGCGGACCTGCCGCGCACGGTGGACGGGTTCGACGAGGTGCAGTGGCTGGTGATCGACGACGGCTCCACCGACGAGACCGTGGCGGTGGCCCGCGCGCACGGCGTCGACCATTTGGTGCGCCTGACGAACAACAAGGGCCTCGCGACGGGCTTCCAGGCGGGGATCGACACGGCGCTGAAGCTCGGCGCGGATGTGATCGTGAACACCGACGCGGACAACCAGTATTGCGGCGCGGACATCGCCAGGCTGGTGCGCCCGATCCTCGAAGGCCGCGCGGACATGGTCGTGGGCGATCGCGAGGTGACCGGCATCGAGCACTTCTCGCCGCTGAAGAAGACGCTGCAGCGACTCGGCTCGTGGGTCGTGCGCCTGGCCTCCTCGACGACCGTGCCCGACACCACCTCCGGCTTTCGCGCGTACAACCGCGAGGCGGCGATCCAGATGATGGTCGTCTCGACGTTCACCTACACGCTCGAGACGATCATCCAGGCGGGCAAGATGTTGGTGGCGGTCGACCACGTGCCCGTGCGCACCAACCCGAAAACACGGGAGTCGCGCCTGTTCCCGTCGATGGGAGCGTACGTGCGGCGCAACGCCGTGTCGATCTTCCGCATCTACGCTCAGTACGAGCCGCTGCGCGTGTTCTGGAGCCTGTCGCTGGTGATCGGCCTGGCGGCGGTGGGCGTGTGGATCCGCTTCGTGGTCGCCTACGCCGAAGGCGACGGCAAGGGCCACGTGCAATCGCTGATCCTCGGCGCGGTGCTGTTCATCGCCGCGGTCGTGCTATGGGCGCTCGGCGTGATCGGCGACCTGCTGGCGGCACAGCGCGTGATGACGCAGCGCACGTTCGAGCGGGTGCGGCGCATCGAGCTGCGGCTGGGCGTCGAGCCCTCGCACTACGAAGCGAACGCGGGGCGCGCAGCGCCTCCGCTGGCGGCTGG
>JASHYF010000212.1 GCA_030043235.1 Solirubrobacteraceae bacterium
GGCGCTCGCCGCACGCCGCGCCGAGCGCATCGAGGAGCTCGCCGGCCGGATCGCCCGGGACGGCGGGCGCGCGATCGCCGTGCCCACCGACGTGGGCGAGGAGCAGCAGGCCCGCGCGTTCGTGCAGCGCGCCCATTCCGCGCTCGGGCGCCTGGACGTGCTCGTCAACAACGCCGGCGTGATGCTGCTGGGGGCGATCGAGAACGCCCCCACCGAGGAGTGGCGCACGATGATCCACGCGAACGTGTTCGGCGTGCTCTACTGCACGCACGCCGCGCTGCCGATCATGCGCGAGCAGGGCGGCGGGCACATAGTCAACGTCAGCTCCGTCGCCGGGCGCATCGCCCGCCAGGGCTCGGGCGTGTACAACCTCACCAAGTTCGGCGTCGGCGCCTTCTCCGAGTCGCTGCGCCAGGAGGCCGTCGCGCTGGGCGTGCGCGTCACCGTGATCGAGCCCGGCGCCGTCGCCACCGAGCTGGCCGGCCACAACCGCCCGGAGGTGCGCGAGCAGATGGCCAAGAACTTCGCCGGCGTCACGCCGCTGTCCGCCGAGGACATCGCCACGGCTGTCATGTACGCCATCGGCCAGCCCGAGAACGTGGCCGTCAACGAGATCCTGATCCGCCCGCGCGCCCAAGTTCGCTGAGCGAGCTCGCTCCCGTGTGCGATTGCGGCAGTCTGAGCACGAGTTTCGCTGACGCCCGGAGCCCGTCCCGAGCGGTCGTGTGACATCGGTTGCGCGAGGCTCGGACACGCATGGCTGGCGCCGCTGGGGGTCCAGAGGTATCATTCGCGCCCGGCCACGCGGTGGTGGTGGTCAACGGGAGGCCCATGTTCAGCTCGATCGTGGTAGGCACCGACCCTTCTGCGACCGCCACGAAGGCGGCGCAGCCTCTTCTTGAGCAGGTCTTGGCTCGTCGCGTGTTGCGGGCCGAAACGTAGAGCCGGGACGCGCTGGAAGGCGGGCGGCGCCCTATGGCAGCGACGCAGTTGATGTGCCCCGCCTGCGCGTACGCCAACCCGGAGTCCGCCCGCTTCTGCGCCCAATGCGGGGCGACGCTCGCGCCGAGTTGCCCCGCCTGCGGTGCCGAGCTCCTGGCCGCTGCTCGCTATTGCAACGCCTGCGGCGCACCCGTCCAAGCCGCCGAGGCCGGCGCCGCGCGCAAGCTGGTCACCGTCCTCTTCGCCGATCTCGCCGGGTCGACCGCGCTGCAGGAGAAGCTCGACGCGGAGTCGGCGCGCGCCGTGATGGCGCGCTTCTACAAGACGATGCGCGCGGCCATCGAGGAGCACGAGGGTCGCCTGGAGAAGTTCATCGGCGACGCCGTGGTCGCCGTGTTCGGCGCGCCTGCGGTGCGCGAGGACGACGCCTTGCGCGCGGTCAGGGCCGCCGCCGCGATGGCGTCCGCCCTCGGCGAGTTGAACGACGAGCTCGAGCGCGAGCGCGGTGTGCGCCTCGACATGCGGATCGGCGTGAACACCGGTGAGCTCGTCCTGGCCCAAGGCGCCGGCGAGAGCGCGATCGACGACCCGGACATCCTCGTCGGCGACGTCGTCAACACCGCCGCGCGCCTGGAGCAGGCGGCGGGTGCAGGCGAGATCTTGATCGGCCAGGGGACCAGGCGACTCGTCCATCGGGCTGTACAGCTCGAGCGGGTGCCTGCACTCGAGCTCAAGGGCAAGGCGGAGCCGGTACATGCGTGGCGGCTGATCTCGGCGGAGCGCGCGGGCCAGGGCAAGGAGGCGCGCGCCGAGACGCCGCTGGTCGGACGCAAGCCAGAGCTCGCTCGTCTGCGTGCGGCACTCGATGACGCGATCGAACGGCGTGTGTGTCGCCTGGTGACGGTGATCGGCTCGCCCGGCGTCGGCAAGACGCGCCTCGCCCAGGAGCTCGCACGCAGCATCGGCGATCGGGCGATCGTCGTCGAAGGTCACTGCGAGCCCACCGGCGAGGGGATCACGCTGCTCCCGGTCGCGGAGGTGCTGCGGACGCTGGCGGCGATCGGCGAGGCCGATCCGCCCGAGCTCGTGCGCGAGAAGCTCGGCGCGCTCGTCGAGGATGACGCAGAGCGCGAGCGTTTGGTCGAGCGCGTCGCCGGCGTGCTGGGTGTCGCATCGCCGTCATCGGCGCAGGAGACCTTCTGGGCGCTGCGGCGCGGCCTCGAGCTGGTGGCCGCGCGCAAGCCGATCGTGCTCGTGCTGGACGATCTGCACTGGGGCCAGCCGATGTTCTTGGACCTCGTCGAGCACCTGATCGAGTGGATCTCCGACGCGCCGGTGCTCCTGCTGGCGCTTGCACGGCCGGAGCTGCGCGAAGTCCGGGAGGCGCTTGCCTTTGCCGGGCGCCGTGCAGCGGATGTGCTCGAGCTCTCACCACTCGACGAGGGAGAAAGCCGGGAGCTCGTGAGCGGGCTGCTGGGCGGTTCCGAGCTGCCACGCGCGCTCGCCGATCGCATCCTCAAATCAAGCGAGGGCAACCCGCTGTTCCTCGGCGAGATGCTTCGGATGCTGATCGACGAGGGAGTGCTCGAGCGCCAAGACGAGTCCTGGGTCGCTGGCTCGGACGTGGCCGCCGTGGAGGTGCCCCCCACGATCCACGCCCTCCTCGCCGCGCGCATCGAGCGCCTCGAGCGAGACGAGCGCTCGGTGGTCGAGCGCGCGGCCGTGATCGGCAAGGAGTTCTACCGCGGAGCGGTCGCGGAGTTGGTGGCACCGCCCGTGAAGCCCCGCATAGACGGCCACCTCGAGGCGCTGAGGCGCAAGGACATGGTCGAGCCGGAGGGGACCTACTGGATCGACGAGCCCGTCTATCGCTTTCACCATGTGCTGATCAGAGACGCGGCTTACCGCTCGCTGCTCAAGGAGGCGCGCGCCGAACTGCACGAGCGCTTCGCCGACTGGTTGTCGGAGAAGGCCGGCGAGCTGGTGGGCGAGCACGAGGAGGTGATCGCGTTTCATCTCGAGCAGGCGCACTCCTACCGCCGCGAGCTCGGGCCGCTCGATGAACGCGGACGAAAGCTGGGCGAGCGTGCGGCGGAGCGCCTTCACTCCGCGGGCCGCCGTGCGCTCGCGCGCGAGGATCTGGCTGCTGCCGACAACCTGCTCGCCCGCGCGCTGGACTGCGGCGCAGGCTCAGAGCGGGAGATCCTGTGGGACCTCTGCGACGCGCTGCTCTCCGCCGGCGATACCGCCAAGGCGAGCGGGTTCGTCGAGCGCTTCTCGAAGGGCGCCGCTGACAACGAATGCCAGCGCACCAGAGCACTGGTGCTCGAGGTCCAGCTCGCCAACCTGAGCGGCTCGGGGCAGGCCACGAAGAGCGCGGAGACGGCTGGCGCTGCGGCGGAGACACTCGCGCAGCTCGGAGATCGCCAGGGCGAGGCGAAGGCGTGGCACGTCGCCGCCGGCGCCCACGTGCGCCTCGGCCAGGTGGGCGCTGTCGAGGAGGCGCTCGACCGCGCGCTCGCCGCCGCGCGTGCGGCGGACGACCGCAGGCGCATCACCGCGGTGCTGACGGGCGCGCCGCGCGCCGCGCTGTGGGGTCCCTCCCCGGTGGTACGCGCGAGCGGGCGCTGCCTCGACGTCGTGCGCATCCTGCGCATGACTCCGGGCAACCGCCACGTCGAGGCGATCGCGCTGCGCTGCCAGGC
>JASHYF010000024.1 GCA_030043235.1 Solirubrobacteraceae bacterium
CTGCCCGTGGTCAACCAGGCGCTCGAGCCCAAGTGGGTGCGCGACGGCTCGCCCGCGACGCAGAAGGCGTACGACAGCGCGCTCGCGTTCGAACAGACGCTCGTGGAACAGCTCTCGCGGTCGCTCGCCTCGAGCGGCGGCCTCGACGGCGAATCCACGCAGGAAGGCGAAGCGAGCTCCGAAGAAGGCGGCTCCCCGATCGGCGGCGCGGGCAGCCAGGAGCTCTCCTCGATGCTGCCGCAGGCGCTGTCCGCGAGCGTGATGAGCGCCGGCGGCCTGGGTCTCGCCGCGCAGATGACCCGCCAGCTGGAAGGCGTGCACGGTGGCGCCCACACACAGGCGAGCGGAGGGACAACAGCGAGCGGAGGGGCCACAGCGAGCGGAGGGGCCACAGCGAGCGCAGGGGCCACAGCGAGCGCAGGGGCCACAGCGAGCGCAGGGGCCGCAGCGAGCGCAGGGGCCACAGCGTCATGAGCCCGGGGCAGCTGATCGCACACGAGAGCTCCCAGCCCGATCGCGCGCTCGCCTCCGACGTGCTGAGCCATCTGGACGCGCAGATCGAGTCCGCGCGGCGCATGCTGGAGCTGGTGCTCGAGCAGGGCGCGGCGATCCGCGCGCGCGACGTGCACGCGGTCGTGCGCCTCGCGGGGATCCTGCGCGGGGAGATGGGGCGCAGGCAGCTGCTCGAGGAGGAGCGCTCGCGCCTGCTCGCGCGCAGCGGGCAACGCCTGGGCGTCCCCTCCGAGCAGGTCACGCTGGTGCGCTTGAGCGCGCTCATGGACGCCGCCCGCGCGGAGCGCGCGAACGCGCGCAGCGCCGAGCTGCGCGGCCTGCTGCACGAGCTCCAGCGCGTGCACTCCACCAACCGCGCGCTGATGCAGATCGAGCTCGGCTTCCTCGACCACCTGATGGGGATGCTGGCGCTCGACGGAGTCAACGGCTACGACACGCAGGGCTCGGCCAGGCCGATCGCCCGCTCACGCCAACGCGGTTCCCTCCACGTGCTCGACCTGCAGGCCTAGCGCAATGTCGATCCCCACGCTTCAAGGACTGCAGACCGCGCTCAGCGGGCTGATCGCCGAGCAGACGGCACTGGACACGACCGGCAACAACATCGCCAACGCCAACACCGAAGGCTACTCGCGCGAGACCGCCCTGCTCGACCCGAGCCCGCCGCTGGACATCCCGGCGATCTCCACGCTCACGGGCCAGGGGGCGCAGCTCGGGACGGGCGTGAGCGTGGAAACGATCACGCGCATCCGTGACGTGTACCTGGATGCCCAGTACCGCACGCAGAACAGCGCCCTGAGCAGCGCGAGCACGCAGGCGGAAGTGCTCGGACAGGCACAGGCGGCGTTCAACGAACCGACCAGCGCGAGCATCGCCGGCCAGCTGTCGGCTTTCTGGAGCTCGTGGAACAGTCTCGCCGACTCGCCCACCAGCGAAGCGGCCAAAGAGGGCGTGACGGCCGCGGGCGAACAGCTGGCGCGAACGTTCAACGAGCTCAGCGCGCAGCTGTCCACGATCGCCACGCAGAGCGGCGAACAGTACGAAACCCTCACCGGCCCCGGCGGCGAAGTGGAAGACCTCGCCACGCAGATCGCGCAGCTCAACGGCCAGATCAAGCTCTCCGAAGAAGCCGGCCAGCAGCCCAACTCGATGCTCGACCGCCGCGATGAGCTGCTGGACAAGCTCTCGGCGCTGGCGAACGTCACGGTCAGCGAACAGGCCGACCACACCGACACGGTGAGCTTCGGCGACGCGGCCGCGCCGCTGGTGGAAGGCACGACCGTCAACTGGCCGCAGGCGCTCACCGAAACCGCCGGCGGCCAGCTCGGCGCACTGCTTTCGCTGACCGGCCCGAAAGGCGCGCTGACGGCGCTGCAGACGGGTCTCGACGGCGTCGCGGAAACGCTCGCCGCCACCGTCAACGCGCAGCTCGCCAAACCGTTCTTCGCGGGCGAAACCGCGGCCACGCTCACGGTGGCGGTCAAAGCCAGCGAAGTGCAGGCCTCCGGCACCGAAGCGCCCGGCGGCAACGAAGCGGCGCAGGCGATCGCCGCGCTGCGCGGCGGCGCCGCCGAACAGGACTACGCCACGCTCGTCGAGCAGCTGGGCAGCTACGTGCAGGGCGCCAAGGACGAACAGACGAACCTGCAGACGACCGTCACGGCCATCGAGGACCAGCGCCAGAGCGTCTCCGGCGTGTCCCTCGATGAAGAAATGACCAACCTGATCAGCTTCCAGCGCGGCTACCAGGCCTCAGCGCGTACGCTCACAGCGATGAACGAAATGCTCGAAACGCTCATCGACCACACCGGCGCGGCGGGGCTGTAGCGATGACCGAGCGCATCACCCCGGCGATGGTGACCGCGGCGACGCTCAACGACCTCAACTCGTCGTTGAGCGCGCTCGAGCGGACCACCGACGAACTGTCCTCCGGCAAGACGATCCTCGAACCATCCGACGACCCCTACGGCGCGAGCCGGGTGATCGACCTGCAGAGCCAGCTCGACGGGCTGAGCTCCTACGAAGAAAACGCGCAGGACGGGATCGCCTGGGAGAACACGGCGAGCAGCGCGCTCGCGAGCATCAACACCGCCGTGCAGCGCGTGCGCGAACTGCTGCTGCAAGCGGCCAACGGCACGACCAACCAGACCGACCTGGAAACGATCGCGCTGCAGGTCGAACAGCTGACCGAAGGCGTCAAGCAGGACGCCAACACGCAGTACGCCGGCCAGTACATCTTCTCGGGCACCGACACCACCACGCCGCCCTACGAACAGGGCGCGAACGACGAATACCAGGGCAACGCCGAAACGATCGGCCGCTCGGTCGGACCGGGCGCGTCCGTGACGATCTCCACGAACCTCTCCGCGCTGCTCGGCAACGGCGAAGCCTCCGGCGACGGCAAGCTGCTGGACACGCTGCGCACGATCGTCAAGGACCTGCGCGGCGGCACCGCCGAAGACCGCGAAGCGCTCACCGCCAACGACCTGCAGAACCTGGATGCGAACGCCGAAACGCTGAGCCAGCTGCAGGCGACCGCGGGCAGCGTCACCGACCAGCTGCGGGCCGCCCTCTCGCGCAACGAAGACCTGCAGACGTCGATCAGCGAGAGCCTGTCGAGCACCGACGACACGAACGTGGCCGCGGTCTCGATCGCCTACGCCAACGAGCAGGCCGCCTACAACGCCGCGCTGCGAGCCGGCGCGACCATCGTTCAGGAATCCCTGCTCAACTTCCTGCAGTAGCCGAGCACACACGAGACCGTGCCATGTCCCTGACATTCCAGAGCATCCGCTTCGGGACCGTGGAGATCCGCCCCGAGGAGGTGATCGAGTTCCCCTTCGGCCTGATCGGCCTGGGCGGGCTGCGCTACGCGCTCATCGACCGCAACCCGGGGACCGGCTTTCTGTGGCTGCACGAGATCGACAACCCCGCGCTGGCGCTGCCCGTGGTCAGCCCCTTCCAGTTCTTCCCGCGCTTCACGCTGGAGATCGCCGCCGAGGACCAGGAGCGCACGGGCATCGCGGACGCAGCCGGCGCGAGCCTGTACGTGACCGTGCGCGCGACGCCCAACCCGCTGGACATAACCGCCAACCTGCGCGCCCCGCTCTTGATCCGCGACGGCCGCGGCTACCAGGTCATCAACACGCACGAGGACGCCCCGCTGCAGGCGCCGCTGTTCGAGCTGCCGGCCGGTGCGCCCGCAGGCGGCCCCGTAGGGGGTGCCTGCGCCGCCGCACGGGGTACGCGGTCGCAGCTTGCTTCATAATCGCCGACGATGCTGATCCTGACGCGTCGTCCCGGAGAGCGCGTCGTGATCGGCGAGGAGATCCTCGTGACCGTGATGGGCGTGAGCGGCCACACCGTCAGGCTGGGGATCGCCGCGCCGGCCGGCGTGCCGATATACCGCGAGGAGATCTGGCTCGCCGTCAAGGAGGAGAACCGCGCCGCCGCCGCCGCGACCGCCGACGCGCTGCCGTCCACGCCGCCGAAGGCCGGCGCGCTCGCATCCTCGCCGCGCAAGGGGGATGCCGGCGCTGCGGGCCAGGGGGACCCGGGCCACGCAGATTGACCTGACGCCGGCGGCGCGCAGATCGATCTGCGGCCGTCCGGCGCCGCGATGGATCTGATGCCAGCCGGCGCGTCGATTGGTCCGATGCCAGCCGGCGCGTCGATTGGTCCGATGCCGGCCGGCGCGAGATTGATCTGAGGCCGGCGAGCGGATAGACTCGCACCGGGTCGGGGACAACCCAGGCCGGCAGCGGTCGCCGCCGGCGAGGTCGATCGGGCCAGGGCAAAGACGCCCAGCCAGACGCCCGATCGCCTCCCAGCTGCTGAGCTGCCACACGACGAGGGAGGAGGACGTGGAAATGCCAGCCAAGCACACCGACCGCAGAGGGACGAGGCGATACGCCTCCGCGCTGGGGCGCCATGCCACCGTCG
>JASHYF010000213.1 GCA_030043235.1 Solirubrobacteraceae bacterium
CGGCCCAAGAGATTGGCGGTTTTAATCCCACGATAGATCGCCTGGCGTTTGCATTCGTGACCAACAACGGTTGGGCCACCGCAAGCATAGTCCGCACTGGACGAGGAGAGGTGGAGCTAGAGGCACCGGGTGCGCCCGGGAATAGGGCGATCATATTTCGACGCACCAAGGGCCGGTGGCAGATCGTGGCCTTCGGGTCGAGTTACCTCAGCGGTGCAGCGTTTAGAAAGGTGGGCATTCCGGCTCGCGTGCTCAGGGCGCTCAAGCTAGAGCCGTAAGGTCACTCTCCTGTGTCACGGTCTCGGGCGGGGCTGCAATCCGCGCGCCGAGGCCAAATGGCCTGAATGGATGCTTGGCACTTATACGGCGCATCCGGGGGTGTAGGGGCGCGGTGCACGAAGCTGACACCGGGACGCGCCGGTCATGCCGCATTGAGGGTCGCCGGCCGTGAACGCAGGGAGTCGGGAGCGAGTCGGTAGCCGACGCCGCGCGTCGCGCGCCGGCTTACAAACCTGCTAAGGGGAAGGTCCCGTTCTGGCTGGCCTCGATCTTGCATTAAGCATCCGCGCCCCGGGGTGTCCGGGGCGCGGAAACGTCCGCCTGGAGGGGGAGAATGCGGGTTCTTGACGCTCACATTCCGACTCCAGGAGGATCACCCATATGGTGCAGCGTGAAGGGCTGGTTGACAAGCTATCGGTGACGGTGGACGGCACGGGTCAGGTTGGGCACGCGGGCAGCGCTCTGCTGGCGGGCGTGGCCGACCGGGTGGGGTTGACGGGGGCGCTGTCGGCGGCGATGGCGCCCACCCGCCAGCGGCGCTCTGGGCATGATCCGGGCGTGGTGCTGCGCGATCTGGTGGTGATGCTGGCTGACGGCGGCGATTGCCTGGCCGATCTGGGAGTGCTGCGTGACCAGCTTGACCTGTTCGGCGGGGTGGCGTCGGATTCGACGGCGTTTCGGGTGATCGACTCGATCGACGAGCAGTGCCTTGATCGTCTGCGCGAGGCGGTCGCGCTCGCCCGGGCGCGGGCGTGGGAGTTGGGAGCGCGCCCGCAGCGCCGCAAGCGCCCCGGGAAGCGTCGGGAGCTGACTGTGATCGATATCGACGCGACGCTGACGAGCGCGCACTCAGACAAAGAGCTGGCGGCGGGTACGTTCAAGGGTGGCTATGGCCACCATCCGCTGTTGTCCTATATCGACGAGACCGGTGAGGCGCCGGCCGGGATCCTCAGGGCCGGAAACGCCGGCTCGAACACTGCCTGCGACCACACGGCCGTGCTCGACTTGGCGTTGGGGCAGCTCGACCCGCGGGCGCTCGCGGGGGAGATCCTCGTGCGTGGCGACGGCGCTGGCGCTACACACGAGCTGACCGTCTACTGCCGCGAGGGAAAGATGCGCTTCTCGTTCGGGTTCGACTTGGACGAGCGCGTGCGCGAGGCGATCGTGAACATGCCCGAGTCCGCGTGGGTAAAGGCAATCCGCGCGGACGGCAAAAGGCGCAAGCACTCGCAGGTGTGCGAGATCACCGACCGGGTTGATCTCTCTTTTTGGCCTGAGGGGACGCGGCTGATCGCCCGGCGCACGAAGCTCAGGGAGGGCGACCAGCAGACCTTCGCCGACCACGACGGCTACCGCCTCGCGGTGTTCATCACCGACCAGCCGGGCAAGAACATCCCCCGGCTCGACCTGGTCCACCGCGGTCACGCCCGCGTGGAGGACCGCATCCGCGAGGGCAAGGACTGCGGGCTGCGCAACCTCCCGTTCCGCTCTTTCGCGCACAACCAGGTGTGGCTGTGGCTGGTTCAGCTCGCCCAGGACCTGATCGCCTGGGCCAAGCAGCTATGCCTCGCCGAGGACGCACGCGCATGGGAGCTCAAGCGGCTGCGCTACCGGCTGTTTCACCAGTCCGGGCGGATTGCCCGCCACGCGCGGCGCACGATCCTGCGGCTCGCCAAAGACTGGCCCTGGTCCGAGCAGCTCGCCGCCGCATTTCACCACTTGCAGACGCTGGCGCCCCCCGCCTGAGCGCCAGCGCAATCCACCGGGGACAATCGAGCAGAAACCCGCCGGCGTCAGCCTGCCCGCAAACACCGCCCGCAGCGCCACCCCCAGAGTTGCACCCCCGCCACGCAACCTAACGGGCGGCGATCGATACTCCAGCCCGCGCCAAACCGTGCTCACGACCAGCGAGAAACCCGTCCCACCACGTTACTGCAAGCAGCCAACTCTGGCACAGACGAGCGGCCCGACCGCGAGGCTACTGCAAGATCGAGGTCGGTGGTCCAGGTGACCGCTTCGCCGGGGCCCGCGTAGTTCGAGACTTTGGCCTGGGCGCTGGTGGTGATGGTTTCGAGCGTGCGCCCGGACGGGTCGTAGGCGTAGCTGATCTTCTTGCCTTCCTGTTCCTGGCTCGCGATCTGGTTATCGACGTAGTAGGTGCTCTTCAGTTCGTGGCCGTTCGCGTCGGCGGCGGGCAGGCTGGTGGCGTTGGCGAACGCGTCGTATGTGATGCCGCCGTCGTCGAGCCGGTCGGCGGTGTCGTAGACGTGGTCTTCTGAGCTGCCGCCGGAGCTCGTGCATTCTCCTTTGGGGCCTGGTTCGCGGTTGGTTTGGCTGGTGCGGTTGCCTTCCTCGTCGTAGGCGTAGATGCGGGTCGTGCAACCCTTGCCGGC
This sequence comes from Solirubrobacteraceae bacterium, assembly GCA_030043235.1. Taxonomy (GTDB): domain Bacteria; phylum Actinomycetota; class Thermoleophilia; order Solirubrobacterales; family Solirubrobacteraceae; genus Palsa-744. The sequence goes on from JASHYF010000213.1 coordinate 2,673, forward strand.
CGGGATTTCCTGCGTCTCGGTGAGGAGGCCGGCCGCGTTGTAGCTGTAGCTCTCTTCTGCGAGCGTGCTGGTTTGCTTGAGAGTTTCGCCGTGGATCGAGGGGACGATCACGTCTTTGAACCAGACTTCCGGGCAGGTTGTGGCGCAGTCGGTGGTCTTGACGTATTCTATGCCGGTCGTTTCGCCCGCGGGGTTGCGGGTGTAGGTGGCGGTCATGCCGTTGGGGTAGCTCTCGCTGGTCATGTTGCCTTCGACATCATAGGTCGCCGTGAAGCTGCCCGCTTGGCTGTCGAGCAGTTTCGTCAGGAGCCCGGTGATCGGGTCGTACGCGTAGCTCTGGCTTGCGGTTTCGCCGTCGACCTGGCCGTAGTCGACTTCTTCGACTCGCCCGTCGATGTCGTAGTGGTAGGTGGTGGTGACGCCGGCTGCGTCGGTGTAGCGTTCGAGCTGGCCTAGCGTGTCATAGACGCTGGTGATCGTCTCGGTCTTGTCTTCGCTGGTGGTGCTCTGCTTTTCGAGCATGCCGGTGTCCTGGTTGTATTCGTTGGTGACCTTGGGCAGCGGCAGGTCGGTGGAGGAGCTCACTTCGCTGGTGAGGGCGCGGCCGGCCGCGTCGTAGGTCTGCTTTTTGGCCCTGGTGACCGAACCGAGCTTTTCGGTCGTCGTTTCCGGCGTGTCCCACATGTCGTATGTGACGGTCGTTTCCGGCACACCCGGCAGCCCGCTGGTGTCGGGCTGGCCGAGGGTCTTGGTCTTGCACACGAGCCCGGCCCATTCGGCGTGTTCTGCGCAGGCGGGGTACTTTTCGTTGGCTTCGGCTGAGTAGTAGATCGTCTGGCTGGTGTGCGCTTCGGGGTTGCCCGGCGTCCACCCCTCGACGCGATTGTCGTCGCTGTCGAGCACATACGCCGTCCCGGAGGCGCTGATGGCGACCCCAACCGGGGCGGAGAGCTG
>JASHYF010000214.1 GCA_030043235.1 Solirubrobacteraceae bacterium
AACGACCGCGCGGCGCTCGTCGCCGCCTTCCCCACATTTCGCGTGCGCGGCGCCGTGCGCGAGCTCGGCAAGGTGCTCGGCCTGCCCCCCGGGGAGATCGAGCGCGTGGCCCGCACCGCTGGCCGGTTCGGGGACGCGAGCGAAGCGAGTGTCTCCCGGTTCGGCCGGTTCGGGGACGCGAGCGAAGCGAGTGTCTCCCGGTTCGGCCGGTTCGGGGACGCGAGCGAAGCGGGTGTCTCCCGGTTCGGCCGGTTCGGGGACGCGAGCGAAGCGGGTGTCTCCCCGTTCGGCAGGTTCGCGGGCGCCGAGCACGACCTGCAGTCGGAGCGCTGGCGCTGGCTCGCCCGCCTGGTCGAGCAGGCCCACGGGCTGCCGCGCCACCTCTCCCAGCACTCCGGCGGGATGGTGATCGCCACGAGGCCGCTGATCGACTGCTGCCCGGTGGTGCCGGCGGCGATGCAGGGCAGGCAGATGGTCCAGTGGGACAAGGACTCCTGCGCGGACGCCGGCTTTTTGAAGATCGACCTGCTGGGGCTGGGGATGCTCTCGGCGGTGGAGCGCTGCGTGGAGGAGATCGCACGCGTGCGCAAAGAGCGCATCGACCTCTCGCGCATCCCGTTCGACGATCAGGAGACCTTCCGGGCGATCCGCATGGCGGACACGGTCGGCGTCTTTCAGATCGAGAGCCGCGCGCAGATGCAGTCGCTGCTGCGCACCCGTCCGCGCAACCTCCAGGACCTCACCGTCCAGGTCGCGATCGTGCGGCCCGGCCCGATCCAGGGCGGGGCGGTCAACCCATACATAGAACGCCGCCAGCGCCTGCGCGAAGAGAGTGGGCGGGAGGGTAGGCGGGAGGGTGGGCAGGGATCCAAATATGAGATCCCCTACGAGCACCCGGCGCTCGAGCCGGTGCTCAGAGAGACCCTCGGCACGGTCATCTTCCAGGACCAGGTGATGGAAGTGGCCGAAGCGTTCGCCGGCTTCACCCCCGGCGAGGCGGCGAGCCTGCGCCGGGCGATGAGCCGCAAGCGCTCCTACGAGAGCGTCCAGTCCCACCGCCAGCGCTTCCTCCAGGGAGCCGCCCGGCACGTGCGCGCCGATCGGCAGACGGCCGAGCGCGTGTGGGCGATGATCGAGGGCTTCGCCGGCTTCGGCTTCCCCAAGGCCCACGGGGCCGCCTTCGGCCTGCTCGCCTACCAGTCCACGTGGCTGCGCGTGCACTACGGAGCGGAGTTCCTGTGCGCGCTCTTGAACGAGCAGCCGATGGGCTTCTACGCCCCCGACAGCCTCGTGCACGAGGCGATGAATCGAAGCCCGCCCGCCCCCAATCCCATCACCGTGCTGGGCGTGGACGTCAACGCCTCACAGGTGGAGTGCACCGTCCAGGACGGGGCCGTGCGCATGGGCCTTCGCTGCATCAAGGACGCGGCCAAGGCCGAGGTGAAGGCGCTGGTGGCCGAGCGCGAGCGCGGCGGGCCGTTCAAGAGCCTCGGCGAGCTCGCCGGGCGCGTCGCGTGCACCCGCGCCACGCTCGAGCAGCTCGCCTGGTCGGGGGCGTGCGACTCGCTGACAAGCGCCTGCGCGCCGGCCGACGGGCGCGAGGACCAGGCAGGCCGGCGGGTCGCCCTGTGGCAGCTTGGCATCGCCGCGTCCGCTGGGGCGCTCGGCGGCGCCGCGCTCGCCTGTGCCCCCGCAGGGGGTGCGGACGCCGAGGGGGCGACCCAGCTCGCGCTGCCCCTGGAGCTGCCGGCGGCGCCGCGCCTGCGCCGGCTGGGACGCTGGCAGAGGCTGATCGCCGACTACTCCACCAGCGGCGTCACCATCGGCGAGCACGCCATCGCGATCCTGCGCGAGCGCTTGACGGACTGCCCCCCGCCGTGGGGGGCGTCCAGCGGCGCCGACCCGGTCGTGCTCGCCACCAGCGCTCAGCTCCCCCGCCTGCCGAGCGGCTGCCAGGTGTCGGTGGCAGGGCTGGTGATCGCCAGGCAGCGGCCGGGAACGGCGAAGGGGACGATGTTCCTGCTGTTCGAGGACGAGTTCGGCACGATCAACCTGGTCGTGCCGAAGGCCGTGTACGAGCGTCACCGCCACCTCGCGCGCGCCGAGCCGCTGCTGCTCGCCCGCGGTCGCCTCGAGCACTTCCGCCAGCCGGCGGGCACAGACGAGCGAGCGGAGGAGGTCCGCCCGGTGGTCAACGTGATCGTGCGCGAGCTCGACGCGCTCGAGCGTCACCTCTCCGGCGGCCTCGAGGACGAGGGCGGAGGCTCCCAGGAGAGCGGCCGGGTGCATCGCCTGCCCGCGGAGATCGGGTCAAGCATGCGCGCGGTGGCTCCCCCCGTACAGAGCTTCGCCATGGGCAGGCGCCGTTAGGCTGAGCCCCATCGTGCGCCTGGCAGACACTGAGCTGGACGTCTTCCCGCTGTGCCTCGGCGGGAACGTGTTCGGCTGGACGATCGACGAAGAGCGCTCGTTCGCGGTGCTCGACGCGTACTTCCGGGCGGGTGGCAACTTCATCGACACCTCCAACAGCTACGGTCGCCGCGGCCCGGGCGGGCCGGGCGAGTCAGAGCGCATCATCGGCCGTTGGATCGTCGCACGCGGCAACCGCGAGCAGCTCGTGATCGCCACCAAGGTCGGCATGTCCCCCGAGCT
>JASHYF010000215.1 GCA_030043235.1 Solirubrobacteraceae bacterium
GGGCTCGCCTACGACGCCGGCGTGCGCGCCGCGCAGGCTCGCGTGCTCGCCCGGCTGATCCCCCGCGTGCGCGACATCCGCCGCTTCGGCAGCGCCGCCCTAGACCTCGCGTGGACGGCCGCCGGACGCTACGACGCGTACTTCGAGCGCGCCGTCAAGCAGTGGGACATCGCCGCCGGGACGCTCGTGTGCGAACGCGCGGGCCTGCGCGTGCTCGAGCTCCCCGCATCGTCCCCGGAGGGGGAGCGCGAGCGGCTGCCGTGGGGGATCCTGGTGGCGCGGGAGGAGCTGGCGCAGGAGCTCTTCGAGCTGGTGCGGGGACCGTAGTCCCGGCCGGGCGCGTGACAGCGCCGGCCGGGCGGGCGCCACAGCCCCATCACGTGCGCTTGATCAGGAGCGTCCCGGTCGACTTGAAGGTGCCGTGGGCGGTCTTCGTCGACAGCGTGATCGTCGCCTTGACCTTGCCGTGGTCCTTCTTGAAGAGGCTCTTCAGGGCGCTCTGCTCCTTGCCGGTGAGCTTGAGCTTGAGCTTGCGGCTGCCGGCCTTCGTCAGCGTCAGCTTGCCGGTGGCGATCGTCACGATCTTCGGCTTCCTGCTCTTCCCCGCGGCGCTCGCGGCCGGTGGATCGACGGTGATCGTGACCGACACCGTGCACGGGCCGGCGCACGAGATCGTGATCGTGATCGTGGTGCCGTTGCTGGTCGTCGAGGATGGCGCGGTGGCCGCCGGGGTGACCTTCAGGACCTCGGAGCCGCAGGCGCTGGTGCTCGCCAGGTTGGCGCTGTCGCCGCTGTAGGACGCCGTCCAGTAGTACGTGCCGGGCGGCAGCGCGGTCGAGGAGACGGTCGCCGGAGCGGCCACTCCGTCGGTGACCGCTGTCGTCTGGTCGAACACGTCGCCGGAGGTAGCGCAACTCGAGGACGAGCTGAGTCTGTAGGTCATCGTGCCGGTGGCGGTTGCGGCGTTGGTCCCGCTCAGCCTGGCGGTGTCGGTCTCGTCGACAGTGCCGGCCGGGATCGATATGTCGGCGCCCGAGGTCCCGCCGGCCGCCTGCGTCGTGGTCGTGGTCGTCGGGGTTGGCGCCGCGGGTGGCGTCACGGGCGACGGGAGCAGGCTGATCGCCTGCAGGAACACCTGGTCGCCCTCGCCGAGGTTGCTTTCGTACGCGAGCAGCGCCGTGCCGCCGCCGACGCCGACGATCTCCGGGTCGCCCTGGGCGGCTGCGTATGGGCCCACGCCCGGGATCACGACGGGACCGTCCCAGGTGCTGCCGCCGTTCGGGCTGTAGTCCATAACCAGTCCCTGCAGGTCCTCCCAGCTGGCGTACACGCCGCCGCCGGCGTCGTCGGAGAGGTCCAGGCTGTCGGCGCCGACGAGCGAGATGCCGGTGATGTTCTCGAGTTCGACCGGGCTGCCGAACGTGCCGCCGCTCGAGGACGGGACGAACGGCCGGTAGTCGAGCGTGTACTGCGCCGGGCTCGCTCCCTCCCAGCCGTCCCCTTCCTGCTCGAACACGCCGATCCCACCGGTTCCCTGGGGGTCCTGGGCGAGGACCGGGGTGGCGGCCGAGCAGGCCAGCAGCTGGTAGGCGGGAAGCCCCTCGTGGTTCAGCGTCCCGGTGGCGTTCGAGGTCCCGTCGACCTTGCCCACCGTGGCGCCGTAGCCGGTGGCCGCGTAGTTCGTGCAGCCGGTGGGCGTCTGCTGGAGGCTGCTCTCGTTCTGGCCGACGCCGACGACGATGTCATCGGCGGAGTTGGAGGGGTCGCTCATCGCGGCGAGCGCCAGGCCGTCGGAGTCCACGAAGTGGCCGGGGAACTGCCCGCCCGGGTCTGCGTTGGACGAGGAGACGTTCGGCGCGGTGCCGGTGAACGGCGCATCGGCGAAGTACTCCCCGTCGTTGTCGTACAGGCCGACGTCGCTGTCGCTCAGGGGCACGCCTCCGTCCGGCGGCTCGTAGTACAGCGAGACGTTGCTGATCGGCTGACCGCTGTCCTGAAGACCATCGTCGCCCGTGAGGAAGCCGCCGCCGCCCGGCGCCGACTCCCACGCCACCGTCGGGTTGGTGTTGCCGACCCCGAGCACGACCGCGTCGCCATTCGGCAGGACCATGACCGCGGCAAGATTCAGGTAGTCGCTGCTCGCGGGGTACACCGGGTCTGTCAGCAGCACGGGCGAGCCCGACTCGCACGCGCTCGAGCCGGACGGGAGCACGCACAGGTCGATCCCGTTGCCCGAGTTCTGATTTCCGGGGGCCGACCAGGCGACGTACGTGGTGCCCGTCGTGGGGTCGTAGGCGATCTGCGGCGGAGTGCCGTTGTCGAGCGCGTCGAGCGCGAGCGGCGTGCCGATCGTGGACGCCGGCGCCGCCGCCGGGAGCACGGCCAATCCAGCCGCCAGGCACGCGAGCGCTGCCAGCGCCTCAGCCACCCGCTTCGGCATGTGCAACCTGGCCTCGATCATCGCTACCTCCCCTGGTTGGGTTCGTTGGCTGGTCGGCCCGTTCGTCCGCGGTCACCGATCTGCGGCACCGTACACGGCGTGGGCCCGCAAGGCAAGCACGGCGGGCCTTCGCTCAGCGCTCGAGCGAACGGAGTGTCGGCGCCCTTTGCAACCCAAAGCGTCCGGCCCACCGATCTGGCCAGCAACTCACTGTAGTTCCAAAAACCGCATAACCATGCGATATGCACGGTATGCGGGCGGGGAGACTCGAACTCCCAAGACCGTCAGGTCACCGGCTCCTAAGGCCGGCGTGTCTACCAGTTCCACCACGCCCGCGTGGTCGATCCGGGAGGCTAGCTCGCTTCTCGCCCATGCGCCACCGCGGCCCCGCACGCTCCCCGCACCAGCGTCCGCGTAGACCGAGAGGAGCTTGTATCGTCAGTTGCGCAGATGTCTGCGCAACCCGCTCAACCGAGGCCGGGCGTGATCGTCACCCACCCCAACCGCGACAAGCCTGTGGTGCAGGCCACGCGCGCGACGGTCGTGGTGCTGCTGCTGGCGAGCGCCGGACTGGTCTTGATCATCACCGTCGGCGGCTGGAGCGTGCTCGAGGGTGCCGTGGCGATCCAGATCGCCTACGTGGTCGTGTATCTCGTGTTCGCCTTCTACGCCGCCCGCTGGAACCGGGGCGCGCTGGCGATCTCCGCGGTGCTCGCGGTGTTTCTCGGAATCTTTGCGCTCGTCTCAGGACCTGGCTGGTTCGAGCGCGACAAATTCGGCTACGCGCAGCCCGCCATCGACGCCGGCCTGCTCGGGGTGCTCACGTTCCTGATCGTGCCCGTGCAGATCCTGCTGGTGGCGTTCGCCATGCGCGGCTTCCAGCAGGGCTGGAACGTGGAGCTCGAGCGGCGCGAGACGGGGGTCGCGCCGGACCACGAACTCGCCCCGCCCTACACCGCCTGACGGGCGACGCACGGCTGTGCCGGCGGCGCGGGTATGCTCGAAGCGCCGAGCGCGTGCGGCGGTGGCGGAACGGTAGACGCGGGGCCCTCAAAAGGCCCTGTCCGCGAGGGCGTGTGGGTTCGAATCCCACCCGCCGCATTTTTCGGAGGGGCGAACGTCGCCAATCGAACCAGGCGCTCGCGACCTCGCGGACTCGGCGTTACCGGAACCGACCTGGTCGGCGAGGCCGAAGCCGTCGACTCGCGATGACTCGTGGCGGCGTATCGCTGGCCCGCAATCGAGCCAGCTCCTTCGCCAGA
>JASHYF010000216.1 GCA_030043235.1 Solirubrobacteraceae bacterium
TCCTCGCCGCAGCCGCCGGCCGGCGGCCGCGCGGCGGGTTGCGCCGGCCGGCAGGGCTCGGGCGAAGGCCAGCTCGTGGACGTGTCGATGAGCGACGGCGCGCTGTCGTGGCTCGCGCTGGTGGCGGGCGCGTACTTCGCCGACGGCACGGTGCCGCGCCGCGGCGATCTGCCGCTGGCCGGCGCGCTCATCTGCTACCGGCCCTACGAGTGCGCCGATGGCTGGGTGTCGCTGGGCGCGCTGGAGCCGAAGTTCTGGCAGGCGTGGTGCAGGGGCGTGGGCCGCGAGGAGCTCGTGGCCAGCCAGTTCGAGCGCCCGGGCTCCGGCGCGCACGCGCAGGTCAGCGAGATCTTCAAGGCGCGCACGCGCGAGCAATGGGAGGCGTTCGCGCGCGAGCACGACTGCTGCCTGGAGCCGGTGCTGGAGCTCGACGAGGCGCTCTCCTCGCAGCTCGTGCGCGAGCGCGAGATGGTGGTGGAGCTCGAGCAGCCCGGCGCCGAGCGGGCGGTGTGCCAGCTGGGCGTGCCGGTGAAGCTGTCTCGTACGCCCGGCGAGCACGCGCGCCTGCCGGGGCCGGCACTCGGCGAGCACACCGGGGAGCTGCTGGCGGAGGCGGGCTACACGCCCGAGCAGGTCGCGGAGCTGCTGGAGTCGGGCGCGGCCGCCGCCGCCGCGGCGCCGGTTGCGCCGTCCACGTTTCGAGCGTGAGCGAGCGGTGAGCGACAAATGAACCGCGGGGCGGGCAGGGTGGGAGCTCTATTGAAGATGAGCGAGCTGGCGGAGCGCTCGGGCGTGAGCGCGGGCACGATCCGCTACTACCTGCGCGAGGGGCTGTTGGGCGAGGCCGAGGACGTGGTGCGCACGAGCCGCAACATGGCGTACTACCCACCGCAGTACGTGCAGCGCATCGCGCTGATCAAGCGCCTGCAGGAGCAGCGCTTCATGCCGCTGCGCGTGATCCGCGACGCGCTCGAGGACCCCGAGCGCGTGCGTGCGCTGATCGAGCTCGAGGATCGCATCCTCGAGCGCGCGCTCGCCAGCGCGGAGGACAGCGGGCGCGTGTCGCGCAAGCAGGTGCACCAGCGCTACGGCGTGCCGCGCAACGTGCTCGAGCGCCTGGCCGACATCGGCGTGCTGACGCCCACCCGCCGCGGCTACGACCGCGACGACGTGAAGATCATCGAGGCGATCGCCAGCTTTCGCGCCGGCGGCTACGACGAGGCGCTCGGCTTCACGGTGTACGACACGCTGCGCTACCGCCGCGCGCTCGAGCCGCTCGTGCAGGAGGAGGTGCGCGCGCTGCTGGAGCGCCTCGCGGGCGAGGTGGAGATCGAGCGCGCGCTCGAGATCGTGGCGGCGGGCGCGGAGCCGTTGCGCGAGCTGCTCGGGGCGATGCACTCGAAGCTGCTGCTAGCGGCGCTGCGCAGCCACCGCGCGGGCGCCGCCGGCTGAGCCGCACGACGGCTGATTGACCGGTCAATCTATCCTGCGGGCATGAAGGTCGCCGCAGTGCAGCTGAGCTCCACCGCCGACCAGGTGGCCAACATGGCGGCCGCCGACCGCCTGACGCGGGCCGCGGCGGCGGACGGCGCCCAGCTGATCGTGCTGCCGGAGAAGTGGACGGCGATGGGCGCGGAGGAGGATCTGCGGGCGGGCGCTGAGACGCTCGACGGCGCGGCGATCGGCTGGGCGCGCGCGATCGCGCGCGAGCTGCGGGTGGACCTCGTCGCGGGCTCGATCCTCGAGCGCATCCCCGGTCACGGCAAGCTCGCGAACACCTCCGTGCACGTCAGCCCGCGGGGGGAGGTCGTGGCTGTGTATCGCAAGCTGCACATGTTCGACGTGGTCCTCGACGGGCGCTCTTATCGCGAGTCCGCGCTGGAGGAGCCGGGCGAGGAGATCGTGCTGTCGCGGACGGCCGGCGGCGTGGAGCTCGGCCTGTCGATCTGCTACGACCTGCGCTTCCCGGAGCTCTACCGGATCCTGGCGGTGCGCGGAGCGCGCATCCTGGCGCTGCCGGCGGCGTTCACGCTCGCGACCACGCGCGATCACTGGAGCACGCTCATCCGTGCGCGCGCGATCGAGAACCAGGCGTTCGTGATCGCGGCCAACCAGGTGGGCGAGCATCCGGCCGGGCAGCGCTCGGGCGGGCGCTCGATGGTCGTGGACCCGTGGGGCGTGGTGCTGGCGCAGGCGCCGGACGGCGAGGGCCAGATCGTCGCCGAGGCCGACCTCGAGCGCCAGCGGCAGATCCGCGCGCAGCTGCCCTCGCTCGTCAACCGCCGCCCGGAGGTCTACCGCTGGCCGGAGCAGGAGCCGCTCGCGGCGACGGAGGCCGCGCTGTGAGCGCCGGGCCGCGCGCCGGCGCGCGCGACAAGCGACTGCTGATCCTGCAGGCGGCGGTGCGCGTGTTCGCGCGCCAGGGCTTCCACGCGTGCCGGGTGTCGGACGTCGCCGACGAGGCGGGCGTCGCCTACGGGCTCGTCTACCACTACTTCCCATCCAAGGACGAGGTGCTGAACACGCTGTTCCTCGAGCGCTGGAACGTGATGCTCGAGCTGATCCGCGAGGTCGACGGGGAGGCGATCCCGGCGCGCGAGAAGCTGGCGGCGATCGCCTCCTTCATCGTCGACAGCTACCGCCACGACCCGGAGTTGATGAAGGTGATCATCGTGGAGGTCACGCGCGCGGCGAACTCCTTCGGCAACACGCACCTCGACACGATCCGCGAGGCCTACGACCTGATCGCCGGCATGATCGGACAGGCGCAGGAGCAGGGCGTGTTCAAGCCGGACATCGACGCGCGCTTCGCCGCGATGGCCTTCTACGGCGCGATCGAGCAGCTGCTCACGGGCTGGATCTTCGGCCTGCTGCCGCAGGGCGAGGAGCACTTCGAACGCGCCAAGTGGCTGGTCGTCGAGACCATCTGCGGCGGGCTTGAGGAATAGACTGGCGCGGGCATGCAGAACGAGATCGTCAAGCGGCTGCTGTGGCAGGGCCTTCTGGCTGGCGCGGGCGCGCTGACGAGCATGCTCGCCACGCGCCTGGCGACGCTCGTGTGGAGGCGCGTGTTCGACGAGGAGCCGCCCGAGTGAACGCCGGCGGGCCAGCGCCCACGGGAGGGCGATCGAGCGGCGGGGACGAGGACGGGACCCAGGGCATCGCCACGGCGATAGCGGAGGTGTCCGAGCGGGCGAGCGTGCTCGTGCGCGAGGAGATCGAGCTCGCGAAGGCGGAGATGGCGCAGAAGGCGACCAAGCTCGTGAAGGGCGCGATCGTCGGCGTCGTCGCGGGGGTGTTCTTCATGACCGCGCTCCTGTTCGCGCTGGCGGGCTGCGCCTGGCTGCTCTACTACTACCTGCCGATCGGCGGCGACTTCACCTACTTCTGGGGCTTCTTCGCGATGGCGCTGATCCTCGTGCTGCTGGGCGCGCTTGCCGGGCTGATCGCGATGAGGGCCGTCAAACGCGGCTCGCCGCCGGTGCCGAACATGGCGATCGAGGAGGCGCGCAAGATCCGCGAGAGCGTGGGCCCGCCCGGGGCGGAGGGCTGATGGCCCAGCGCACGCCGGCGGAGATCCGCAGCTCGATCGAGGCCAATCGCGAGGAGCTCGCGCTGTCCGTCCAGCGCCTGCGCGGGGAAGTGGCGCGCGTGACCGACTGGCGCGCGCAGCTGCAGCGCCACCGCACGGAGATCGCGCTGGGCGCGGCGGCCGTGGGGCTGATGGTCGGCATACGCATGCTGCGCGCCCGGCGTCGCGACTGAACGCCGCATGGCGGCGCGATGCGGCGTCCTCGGTCGCTCGCGTGCGTAGCACGCCACGCTCCCTGCGTCCTTGCCTCGCTTGCCCTGCGGCGCTCAGTCTCGTCAGCTCAGGCCAGCAGCGCGCGCGGGACGGCGCCCACGCCGATCAGGCCGGGGCCGGTGTAGGTGCCGATCACCGGTCCGACCTCGGATGTGAACACGGCCTCGGAGTCGAAGATCTGCCGGCAGCGTTCGATCAGGCGCTCGGACTGCTCGGGCGCCTGGATGTGCTGCACGACCCAGCCGTCCGCGCCGGAGTCGTGCAGCTCCTGGGCATAGCCGGCCATGCGCTCGAACGCGCGGCCGGCCGTGCGCACCCGCTCGACCGGCACGATCTCGTGCTCGAGCGAGAGGATCGGCTTGATCCGCAGCGTGCCGCCCAGCCACGCCTGCGCCTTGCCGATGCGCCCGCCCCGCCGCAGGTACTCGAGCGTGTCCACGCAGAACCAGATGCGCAGCGCGCGGCGGGTCTCGCGCACGCGCTCCACGACCGCGCCCAGGTCGGCGCCGGCGCGCGCGGCGGCGC
>JASHYF010000217.1 GCA_030043235.1 Solirubrobacteraceae bacterium
AAAGGCCGACGAAGAAGAGGATCAGCAGAACGACCGCCGTCCCCGCCAGGCCGGCGAGCAGGGGGCTGGCGGCGACCACGTCCCGAACGGCCTTCGCGCCGGTGCGCAGCCAGCTGAGTGGAGGTTTCCTGAGCATGGTCGAGGTGGTGGGCGTTCTGTATGCGAAAACTACTGCCGATTGCTCGCGGGACGGGCGGCCCCGACCGCGCGAGCGGCGGACTCCGGTATCCCCAGACGGGCCATTCTGTCGCATCGAGCGGCCCCAAATCTAAACGACTCGTGAACAAGCGCGGGAGTCGCATGGTGCATGGGAACCTAACGATCTTGTGACCGATTCTAACGATCCGGTTAAACAGCTTGCTTTCGGCAGGGATGCCTTGATAAAAACCATGCCCCGCTCGGAATGGCAGCGGAGCGTCACACGACGGCCAAGGATCGATTCCATCACGGAATCTGCTGACTGGACTGGGAACCTACACTGGACTGGAGGACAGCAATGAGGTACGGATTTGTGGCGCATCTGCGAATAGCGGTCTTGTTCGCAGTCGCCGCCGTGTCGGTGGCGGTGCTCACTCCTGAGGCGAGCGCCGCGACGTACAGCGTGAAAAACACCACCGAATTGGAAGAAGCGGTGGTCAAAGCGAACGCCAATTCGGGGGCGAACACGATCGTGCTGGCGGGCGGCAGCTACGTTCCGAAAAAAACGTTGGCGCTGACAAATACGAGCGGTGTGCAGACCATCGAAGGGCCGACGAGTGCGCCCACGGTCAGGGGTCAATCCGCCCTCATCGCCGGCAGTTCGGTCGAACCTACCTTCGACCAGGTGCTCATAGTCGAAGCAGGCGTATCCGCGGCGATAAAGAACCTGGAGATCGGTGCGTCGGGCGGGCTCGGGACACCTGGGATCGAAGACATAGGTGGCCTCACGATCGAAAGCACGACGCTCGAGGGGAACACCGGCTCCGGAATTCTCGTCACTACCACAGGAACGCTGACGGCACGCAACTCGACGATTTCCGAAGACTCGGAATTCGGTGCGCTCGTCGACGGCACGGCTAGCTTCGTCAACTCGACCATCGCGTTCAACACGGACGGCGGGATTCAGAATGTAGGCATGTTGAACCTGATCAATACGATCGTCGCGGAGAACGCGGGCAAAGGCGACTGTGTCGGCGCAGCCACCACAAGCGTTCACAGCCTCGACTCCAACGGCAGCTGCGGCGTCGGTGCGCTGAGCAAAACGAACCCGCTGCTGCAGCCGTCGCTGCTCAACAACGGAGGCACGACGCCGGTGCACTCCCTGAAACCAGGCAGCCCGGCGATCGGCGCCGGCGAAGAGTCGGACTGCCCCGCGACCGACCAGCGCGGCGCAAAACGTGCGAACCCGTGTTCGATCGGCGCCGATGAATACAACAGCACGCCGCCGACGATCAACGTGCCGGCTAACATCACGACCCCAGCGACGAGCAAATCGGGCGCTGTGGTGTCATACACGGCGACTGCGACGGCCACGGAAGAACTGGTCAGCAGCTTCAGTTGCACGCCGGCATCGGGATCGACCTTCCCGATCGGCACCACCGAAGTGAAATGCACCGCGGTCACCGGTCACGAAAACACCGCGAAAGCATCCTTCGACGTGAAGGTGACCACTCCAAAGCACACTCTCACCGTGACGGTCAGTGGCGAAGGCACCGTGACCTCCACACCCGCGGGCATCGATTGCGGGCGGGGTAACACGGAATGCAGCGCCGAATTCGAAGAAGTAGCCGTCACATTGACGCCGACGCCGGCACCCAGCTACACGCTGTCAGCGTGGGGCGGCGCCTGCTCGGGCACCGGATCATGCGCGTTCAGTCCGCTAGAAGCAAACGAGTCGGTCTCGGCTGAATTCAGCGCGGCGCCGGTGCCTCCAGCAGGTGGGATAACGACCGCCGGTACGGCTCACGTGGGCGAAACGCTGAGCATTGCGAAAGGCGGTAAAGCATCCGAATGGACAGGCGCGTCCGAAGGGTTGACCTTCCAGTGGGAAGACTGCAACGCAACGGCCACTGAATGCTCGGCGATCGCAGGCGCGACCGGAAACGAATACACGCTGACCGCCCTCGACGTCGGCTACTACGTGCGCGTCTCGGTGACGGCGAAAAACGCATCCGGTTCGACCACTGCACGTTCGTCGGTGAGCAAGGTGGAAATGGTGCACTCGTTCCCGGTCGACGTCCACGGTGAAGTGCCGTTCACGCAGACCCTGACGTCGTACTGCACAGAAGTGAACCTGGGTCATTTCATACCCGCTGAGACAAAGACGTACACCAACACGTGCAACGTGACGGCGACGGACACGGATGCGGCCAGCAGGCTGACCGCGGAAGACGCGAGCGCGACGCACACAGGGCATCTCGTGCAGGGGATCTACTACCTGCCCGAACCGCTCGAAGTGCAAGCGACCGCGGAAGAAAAGGGCAGCTCCACGGGAGTCAGGACACTCGCGGCACCCGAAACCCTGCTGAACTTCGCGGAACCGTTTGCCGATGATCTTCTGACGGTGAGGTTCACGCAGAAGATCGGCGACAAAGTCGGGCTGCACACCGGCGTGTACGCCAAGACGATCACGCTGACCCTGTCGACCACTACGCCGTAGCAGCTGCATTGCAATGAGGTAAACTGGGTGTGTGGGGCACACCTGCGAGGCTCCGCCGCCGCGATCGCATTGATCGCGGCGGCGGTCGTCGTCCCCAGGCCGGCGCGGGCGTCCGGCAGCGTGGTGCTGTGGGCCTGCCACGGCGGGCATGGTGAAGCGCTCGGGACCGCGCCGTTCGTCCCGATGGCGAGCCGCGGAGGCCGCGCGGGCACGTACGAACGCGGCTGCGAAGGACCCGCTGGCACGGGCGGCCTGGACGCGACGTTCTCCAGCCCGGACCCCGAAGGCGGATCGGTCGCGTCGTGGCAGCTGTTCGTGCCCGCCAGCGTCGCTCTCGAGTCGCTGCGCATCGCGCGCTCCACGACCGGCTTCGAAGGGACTTCCGTGAGCGGCGACCCCCAGGTGTATGAAGCGGCAACCTCGAGCGGCGAAGTCCTGGAGCACGCCGCGCTCGACGAACCCGGCAGGGATGAGCCGCTCAGCGGCGAATTGGTCGCGCCGTCGGTCACCGGGCGCTACGTGAGCGTGAGCGTGAGCTGCGCGCTGCTCGGCGGCGAAAGCTGCGCCGCGCCGCCGAGCGGGGTGGTCGGAGTCTACGTCTCCTCGCTCGCGCTGGGAGTGCGCGACGAAGCCCCTCCCACCGGCGCCGTCGAAGGCGTGCGCGGCCCCCTGGAAGCCGGCGAATCGCTGCAGCTGCTGCTGTACGCGAACGACACGGGCCTTGGGCTGGCGAGCGCCGAAGCGTCGATCGATGGGCACACGGTGGCGTTCGTGCGCCTCGGCACCGGCGCCTGCCCCGAACATCCGTCTTCGAGCGCCACGATCGAACTCCCCCTCGGCGCCACCGGCTGCCCCGAATCGGTCTTGAAAGTCCCGCTGTCGGTCCCCGTCGGCGGGCCCGGCTCGTACCAGCTGCGTGTGAGCGTGACCGACGCCGCGGGCAACGAGACGACGCTCGTCGATGAAACGATCGTGGTGGAAAGCGCCCAGCTGCCCAGCTCGAACACGGTGACGATCGGCATCGGCAGCCAGGGCTCCCCCAGCAGCAGCTCTGCCGCCGGCAGCGTGCTGGGATCGTCCTCCAGCGGCGCGCTCGTCGCCTGCCAGCTGCCGATGCTCACGATGAAACTCGTCTCCAAGCCGCTGCGCTACGCCAAGGTCGGCAGGCAGCGCGTGCCCGTGCTGCTGGCCGGCCGTCGCTACGTCTACAGGGGAGCGCTCACGTGCCTGGTGAACAACCATCGCGTGTCCGCGCCGGCGGGGACCGTCGTGCATGTGCTCGACGAGGTCGGGGGACGCCTCCTCAAATCGGGCCGGGGCACGATGACCGTGCACAAAGGCGCCCTCAGGGCGATCCTCGGCTATACCAGCGCGCGTACGATCATCTTCCGCTACGGTCCAATCGATGGTGAACTCGTGCAGGTGAAGCTCCCGATCGAGATCGGGAGCATGCGCGCGAAGACGAACGAGAAGGGGCGTGCAACGCGATGAGCGCGACGCTCTCACGCCCCCGGGTGGCCGCGCTGACGCTCAGCGCGACGGTCGTGGCGGCGCTCACGGGCGCGACCGCCGCGCACTCTGAAGAAGGCACGAGCATCGGCGGCACGGTGGAAAGCACGATCGGCCTCTCGGTGGGCGAAGTGAGCGCGTTCACGCGCTCTGGCGCCTCTCGTCGCGGGCGTGTCTTCACGGCTCTCATTCCCATTGAAGTGACCGCGACCGAAGGACCGACGTGGCTGAGCATCGCCGACGGGGAAGCGTTCGCGGGCCCGCGCCGCGGGCGGTTGGTAAAAGGGACCTCGACCCTCGCGATCCCGCTGCTGGCGGCGGCGGGTAACGGCCCGTACCGCTCGCTCGACGCAAGCGTGGACCCGGTGCTCGAGGAGTGGGGCGAACCGGTCTCGCTGGAAGCGGCCACGATCCGGCTGCGCCAGACCGTGCGCGGTGGTGCTCCACGCACTCTCCGCGGCTACCATAAGCTCCTGCTGGTCACGATCACGGCCGCGGGACCGTGAACGGTGCGGGCGAGGCTTTTCAACCGTGAAGGGGATGCACTCGTGAGAGCTGTGAGACCGTTCAGCGCCCGGCGATCGGCGATCGCCGCGATCGCCCTGCTCGCCGGCGGCGCGGGCGCGGGCCACGCGCTCGCGGCGGGCGGCGGCCTGTCTGTCTCGCCCGGCATCTTCGAGCACACAGCGAGCCCTGGAAACCTCGGCTCGCTCAAGATCTCCAACACGACGGGCAAATCGATGGCGGTCGAGGTCGCGCTGCGGCCGTGGGTGCAGTCTCCCAGCGGCGAAGTCTCGCCCAACCGGGGCATGACGCTCGGCGAAGTGCGCCTCAGCGCGAGCTCGT
Source organism: Solirubrobacteraceae bacterium (assembly GCA_030043235.1). GTDB lineage: Bacteria > Actinomycetota > Thermoleophilia > Solirubrobacterales > Solirubrobacteraceae > Palsa-744. The sequence continues at coordinate 4,994 of JASHYF010000217.1, forward strand.
TCACGCTCGGCGCCGGCTCCTCGCAGTCGGTCGGCGTCTCGCTGACGCGCGAGCCCGCGGGCCGCTCGCTGTATGGCGCCGTCGAAGTCACGGGCACGCCGAGCGGCCGCGCCACCAACGGCATCAAGATCGCCTACCGCCTGGTCTGCAGCCTGCGCCTGGACGCGCCCGGCGGCGCGCAGTCCTTCCGCGCGAGCGCGGGAAGCCTGATCGAGCAGGGCAGCGTCGAGCACGGCACGCTGCTGCTCGCGGTGCGCAACACCGGCAACACGATCGCCCCGATCGGCGGCAAGGTGCGGATCAGCGGCTCGGGCCACTCGCTGAGCGCCAACGCCACGGCCAAGGCGATCGTCCCTGGAGCAACCGTCAACGTGCCGCTCGTCCAACTGCTCGGCTCGCTGCCGCGCGGCCGCTACACCGTCACGGTCGGCCTCTCCCAGGACGGCCACAGCCTCGGGACGGTCACGCGCACGATCGAGCTGCGGTAGCGGCCTCAGGCTGGCTCGTCGAGCTGCGCCCCATCCGCCACCGGGGCACCTCCGTGAGCTCGAGGAGCTGTGCGATTGCGCCGAGTTGCAAAGCGATCGCCTCGAGCGAGACCATCGGCTCCGCGTTCGGCGCGGTGGCCGTCCGGGACGACAACTCGAGCATCGCGCACGAGGCCAACGAACCGTCGCGCACGTCGAACCGGTCCACGAAGGCTCTGGTCGCACGCTCGACCGACCCGACCTCACTCGGCGCGGCGACCGCCGTCGGCACTCCGTCGCAGATTGCGACTAGGTGTCGCGGAGTAGCATGCTCGCCACGGAGCTCGTCCAGCGGACGCCTCCGCATACGCTGCTCTCCGGCGCCTCCAAGGCGCAGCTCTCGAAGGAGAATCATGGGAATCTCAGACAGACTCAAGGACCTGAAGACGAAGGCCACCGGCGCCGCTGCCGAACGCAGCGACAAGCTCCACGAAGCGGTCGAGAAGGCGACCACCGTGGCGGACGAGCGCACCGGTGGCAAGTATCGCGAGCGCATCCAGAAGGCGGGCGCCAAGGCCGACAGCCTGCTCGAGGGTCTCAAGGGATCATCGGAGGAACAGGCCCGGGCTGAAGGCGCAGCCGGCTCGCAGACGCCGGACGGCGCCGAGGCGCCAGCCGGAGCCCAGGCGCCAGCCGGCGCT
>JASHYF010000218.1 GCA_030043235.1 Solirubrobacteraceae bacterium
CGGTGGAGGTGCTGGCGAGCAAGCTGGAGCAGGCGCTGCCGGGCCGCGCGCGCGTGCGCCGCGCGGGCGGCGGCCTGCTGGGCCGCGGGGAGAAGCGCGTGCGCGCGCTGGAGTTGGAGCTGGGGGGCAACCGCTATGAGCTGGCGGTGCAGGGCGCGGGCCTGGAGACCTCGCGCCAGCGCCAGGTGGGCGGGATCGCGATCAAGCGCGAGGCGCTCGCGCCGGACGCGTGGATCGCGGCGCTCACCGCCGACCTGCAGGCCGAGTCGGAGCGCAGCGCGGACGCGCGCGCGGCCCTGGAAGGGCTGCTGCGATGAGGGCGGCGGGTAGCGGCAACGTGGCGGCGGGAGCGTTGGCGTGAGCCCACGCGAACCGGGCCCCGGCGCCGAACCGGTGGAGACCCCGGCCCAGGAAGCTGAAGAGCAGGAGGAGCTGCAGCGCATCGAGGCGGGCGGCATCCCAACGGCCGCCGATCGGCGCCTGAAGGAGCTGCGCGCGGGCGGCGGCTCGTTCACCTCCGATCTGTCGGTGAGCGGCTTCGCGCTGTGCCACAAGCTGGGGCTGAAGCCGCTTTCGCAGGTGATGGGCAGCTCGATCTACCAGGTGGGCTACCAGGGCGCGACGTGGCCGATGATGATGGGCGGAAGCGTGCTCACGGAGCTGAACGTCCTCTCGGAAGCGTGGAACGAGGTGCGCAGGCGGGCGCTGGGCCGCATGGAGCTCGAGGCGCAGCATGCGGGAGCGGACGCGGTGGTGGGCGTGCAGCTGCGCACCGGCTATCACGAGTGGGCGGAAGGCGCGATCGAGTACGCGGTGCTCGGCACCGCCGTGAAGCGCGCGACGGCGCCACCGCGCGGAGGGCTGGTGATGACGGAGCTGTCGGTGAGCGACTACGCGAAGCTCGTGGACGCCGGCGTGGAGCCGTTGGGGATCGTGGCGTGGACGTCCGTGTTCTTCGTGACGAACTCCCAGGAAATGGAAATGATGGGCGGCCTCGGCGGGCGCATGATGTTCAACGAAAACCAAGAGCTGACCGCATACACGCAGGGTGTGTACGCGGCGCGCGAGCAGACGATGGAACGCCTCGGCCACCAGGCCCAGCAGCTCGGGGCCTCCGGCATCGTGGGTGTGCACGTCGGTCACACCATCCGCCGCCAGCAGGTGGGCAGCGCGAACCGCACCCGCGGCGGGCTGATGGTGACGTTCGACGCCGTCGGCACGGCCGTGCGCGACACCGCCACCGCACGCCCGGCCACGCCACAGACCAAGCTCGACCTATCAAATTAATTATTAATAATATTAATATATAAATAGAGGAGGAGAACGGATGAGCGAGCCCACGTACGACCCCACATCGCTCGAGGGCGTCCCCGAGGCGGGCCGCGCGCGCCTGCAGCAGAACCGCCAGGGGCTGTTCACCTCGGACCTGTCGGTGAACGAGTTCCTGCTGGTGAAGGAGGCGGGCTTCGACCCCGTGGGGCTGGTGGTGGGCAGCTCCATCTATCACATCGGCATCCAGATGGCCGGCTGGAAGAAAAGCCAGGAGATGACGGTGCTCTCGGAGGCGATGTACGGCGCGCGTCAGCTCGCGATGACGCGCATGGAGGAGGAGGCCGACCAGCTCGGCGCGGACGGCGTGGTGGGCGTGCGCCTGGACATCGGCCGCTACGAGTGGGGACAGGACATGGCGGAGTTCATCGCGATCGGCACCGCCGTGAAGCACCGCGAAGGCCAGCTCCACCGCGCGCCCAACGGCCGCCCCTTCACCAGCGATTTGTCAGGGCAGGACTTCTGGACGCTGCTGCGCACCGGCCACCGCCCTGTGGGCATGGTGATGGGCAGCTGCGTCTACCACGTGGCCCATCGCGGCATGTTCCAGTCGATGGCGCAGGCCGGGCGCAACGTGGAGCTCTCCAACTTCACCCAGGCGCTGTACGACGCGCGCGAGCTGGCGATGGAGCGCATGCAGTCGGAGGCGCAGGAGATCGGCGCGGAGGGCATCGTGGGCGTGTCGCTGGAGGAGAAGAGCCACGGCTGGGGCAGCCACACGATCGAGTTCTTCGCGATCGGCACCGCGATCGTGCCGCGCGAGGGCCACGACGAGGAGATCCAGCCGCCGACGACGGTGCTGGATTTGAGCTAATCGACGGCAGGAGGGCCACGCCATGAGCATCGTCCACAGCGAAGACCGCGGCCACGTGAGGCACGTGGTGCTGAACCGCCCGGAGAAGCGCAACGCGATGAGCCAAGAGCTGCTGCGCGCGCTCGGCGCCGAGCTGCGCGCGGCCGCCGCGGAGGCGTCGGTGCACTGCGTGGTGCTGCGCGGCGAGGGCCCCGTGTTCTCCGCGGGCGTGGATCTCGTCGAGCTGGCCGCCTCGGCCTCCACGCCCGCCAACCTGCGGCCCTTCCGCCAGACGTTCCTCGACTGCCCCAACCTGTGCGAAGAGATGGCAAAGCCGGTTGTGTGCCAGATCCACCGCACGTGCGTGGGCGGCGCGCTCGAGGTGGCGCTCGGGTGCGATTTGAGGATCGCCTCCTCCGACGCCCAGCTGGGGTTGCCGGAGGTCAGGTTCGGGATCATCCCCGACGTCGGCGGCTCCACCCGCCTGCCCGCGGTGGTGGGCCTCGGCCGCGCGAAGGAGCTGATCATGACCGGCCGCACGATCGACGCCGC
>JASHYF010000219.1 GCA_030043235.1 Solirubrobacteraceae bacterium
TCTTGAAGTCCGGCACGCCGAAGCGCACGAGCCCGCCGATCGCCTCGTCGCGCTCGAACAGCGTCACGCGGTGGCCGGCGCGGCGCAGCTGCTGCGCGGCGGCCATGCCCGCGGGGCCCGAGCCGACAACCGCCACCGCCTGGCCGGTTTCGCGCTCGGAGCGCGGGGGCTCAGCCAGCACCCATCCCTCCTGCCAGGCGCGGTTGACGATCGCGTTCTCGATCTGTTTGATCGTCACCGCGTCGCCCTCGCGAATCTCCAGCACGCACGCGGCCTCGCACGGCGCCGGGCACAGCCGCCCGGTGAACTCCGGGAAGTTGTTGGTCGCGTGCAGCTGGGCGATCGCGTCGGCGAAACGTTCTCGGTAGACGAGGTCGTTCCAGTCGGGGATCAGGTTGCCCAGCGGGCAGCCGTTGTGGCAGAACGGCACGCCGCAGTCCATGCAGCGCGCGCCCTGCTCGCGCAGCTCCTCCACCGGGCGCGTGAGCAGGAACTCGCGGTAGTCGTGCGCGCGCTCGCTCGGGTCCCGTTTGGGAACTCCGTGGCGCTCGATCTGCAGGAAGCCACCGAGCTTGCCCATCAGCCGCCCGATCCGCCGACAGTATCCAGCGGCCTGTCGGTGGACGGCGCCGCGCGGCCGTTGGGCGCGGCGCCGGCCGCCAGCGCCTGCTGACCTGCTCCTACACGCGCACCTCGCTCGCCGGGCCGAGCCAGCCCTGCGGGCAGTGTGCCGTCCTCGCCGCTGGCGAGTTCGCGCAGCACGCGCTTGTAGTCGTGTGGCATCACCTTCACGAACGCGCCAGCGGCGAGCAGCTCGCCCCAGCACTCCAGCACGTCGGCGGCCACGGGCGAGTCGGTGCGGCGGCGGTGCTCTTCGATGAGCGCGCGCAGCTCGAGCGCGTCGTCGCTGGAGAGCGCTTCGAAGCCGACCATGCCCATGTTGCAGCGCCTGTGGAAGCTCCCCTGCTCGTCCAGCACGTATGCCACGCCGCCGCTCATGCCCGCCGCGAAGTTGCGCCCGGTGGGGCCCAGCACGACCACGCGCCCACCGGTCATGTACTCGCAGCCGTGGTCGCCCACGCCCTCCACGACCGCCCACGCGCCGGAGTTGCGCACGGCGAAGCGCTCGCCGGCGAGGCCGCGGAAGAAGGCCCTGCCGCCGGTCGCTCCGTACAGCACGGTGTTGCCGGCGATCACGTTGTGCTCGGCCTTGAAGTGCTCGCCCATGCCCTCGCGCGGGCGAATCGCGAACACGCCGCCGGAGAGCCCCTTGCCGGCGTAGTCCTGCGCGTCGCCGCGCAGCGTGAACGTCACCCCGGGCGCGAGCCAGCACGCGAAGCTCTGCCCGGCCGAGCCCTCGAAGTCGACCACCACCGAGTCCTCCGCCAGGCCCCCGGCGCCGTGCGCCTGTGCGATGTGGCTGGAGAGGATCCCACCGACGCAGCGGTTGCGGTTGCGGATCGGCAGCTCGAGCCGCACCCGCGGCAGGGGTGGGTGGGATCCGGTCACCCGCCCGTCGCCGGCGGGGACGTCCGCGAGGCGGCGCAACACCGGCTCGGCGCACTTCACGAGCTCCCAGTCGAGCGCGTCCTCGAGCACCTTCGGCGGTCCTTCCACGCGCCGGCGCGGCGCGTCCTCAGGCAGCTCGATGTGGGTGAGGATGTGCGTGAGGTCGACGCCGCGCGCCTTCCAGTGCTCGATCGCTCGGTCCACACCCAGCAGGTCAACGCGCCCGATCGCCTCGTCCAGCGAGCGCAGCCCCAGCGAGGCGAGGATCTCGCGCACCTCCTCGGCGACGAAGAAGAAGAAGTTGACCACGTGCTCGGGCGTGCCCTTGAAGCGCTTGCGCAGCTCCGGGTCCTGCGTGGCGATCCCCACCGGGCACGTGTTCAGGTGGCAGGCGCGCATCATGATGCAGCCGGTGGCGATCAGCGGCGCGGTGGAGAAGCCCATCTCGTCCGCGCCGAGCATCGCCGCGATCACCACGTCGCGGCCGGTTTTCAGCTGCCCGTCGGTCTGCACGACGATGCGCGAGCGCAGGTCGTTGAGCAGCAGCGTCTGCTGGGTCTCGGCCAGGCCGATCTCCCACGGGACGCCCGCGGCCTGAATCGAGGACAGCGGCGAGGCGCCCGTGCCGCCGTCGTGGCCGGCGATCAGCACACGGTCGGCGTTGGCCTTGGACACGCCCGCGGCGACCGTGTCGACGCCGACCTCGGAGACGAGCTTCACGGACACCTGCGCGCTGGGGTTCGAGCAGCGCAGGTCGTAGATCAGCTGCTTGAGGTCCTCGATCGAGTAGATGTCGTGGTGCGGCGGCGGTGAGATCAAGCCAACGCCCGGCATGGTGTGGCGGATCGCGCCGATGTAGGCGTCGACCTTGTGCCCCGGCAGCTGGCCGCCCTCGCCGGGCTTGGCCCCCTGGGCCATCTTGATCTGCAGCTCGTCGGCGTTCACCAGGTAGTGGATCGTCACGCCGAAGCGCCCGGAGGCGACCTGCTTGATGGCCGAGCGGCGACGGTCACCGTTGGCGTCGGGCTGGAAGCGCACGGGGTCCTCGCCGCCCTCGCCGGTGTTCGAGCGCCCGCCCAGGCGGTTCATGGCGATCGCGAGCGTCTCGTGCGCCTCGCGCGAGATCGACCCGAGGCTCATCGCTCCGGTGCAGAAGCGCTTGACGATCGCGCTCGCCGGCTCGACCTCGTCGATCGAGATCGCGCGCAGCGCCTTGGCTGCCTCGCCTCCGCCGATCTCCAAAAGGCCGCGCAGCGAGGCCTGGCGTGCGGCGTCCTCGTTGACCGCGCGTGCGTACTCGCGGTACTTCTCGAACGCCGGGCTCGCGCGCACGGCCTCATACGCCCCGCGCTCGCCCTTCAGCGCCGCGGCCACGTCACCGTTGAGGGACCGGGAGACACTCGCTGCCGAATCGGGAGGACGCTCCGCATCCCCGATTCGGCCAGCATCCCCGAACCCTCCAGCGCGCACGGCGTGCTGGACGAGCGCGATCGTCTCCGGGTTCCACATGTGGTGCTCGCCGTCGCGCCGCCACGCGTACACGCCGCCGACGGGCAGCAGCGGATCCCGTCCCCGCCCGGATCGCGGATAGGCGCGCGCGTGGCGCTCGAGCGCCTCGGTGGCCAAAGCGTCCATGCCGACGCCGCCGACGC
>JASHYF010000220.1 GCA_030043235.1 Solirubrobacteraceae bacterium
CGGCCGGGCCGACGTGCGCGAGCGCGCGACGACCGTCGCCCTGCACCTCGTGCGCCGCGCGCTCAGCGGGGGCTGATCGCCGTACCGTGGCCCGTTGCGGCACGCGCGCCGCGCCCGTCTGCGCGCGAGGCGCTCACCCCGTCGCGAGACGCCAGCTCTCGGCCGGCGGCGAGCTAGCATCCGCGGCGGCGATGTCCCGAGGAGCCACAGCAAGGCTGTTCGTCGCCGTCGAGCTGCCGCTGTCGGTATGCGAGGAGCTCGGTGCGTGGGCCCGGCGCGTGGCGAGCACGGTGCGCACGAGCGGGAGCTCGCGCGGGACGCTGCGCCTGCTCGATGCTCGCTCGCTGCATTTGACGCTGTGCTTCCTCGGCAGCCGTCCGGTCGGGGAGATCGACACGCTTGCGAGCTCGCTCGCACCCGGCGCCGGGGCCGCCTGCGAACTGTCGATCGGCGCCCCTCTGTGGCTGCCCAGTCGCAGGCCGCAGGCGCTCGCCGTGGAGATCCACGACCGCAGCGGCGAGCTCGCGCGCGCGCAGCAGCGCGTCAGCGAAGCGCTTGCCGGCGTCAGCACCTGGCTGCCCGAGCGGCGGCGCTTCAGGCCGCACGTCACCGTCGCGCGCGTGCGCAGGGGTGCCCGGCGCGGGCGTCGATCGGGCGCCGGCGCGCTCGACACAGGCGCCAAGCCTTCCGGCGGCGAGCAGCAGCTGCTGCCCCCGACGCCGAGACTGAGCTTCGCACCGCAGTCGATCGCGCTGTATCGCTCGTGGCTTGGGCCTGAGGGTGCGAGCTACGAAGAGCTGGCTTCAGCTCGCTGCTTCGCAGCCTGAGCTCGTCTCTGGGACTTCGCAGATTTCTTCCCCCGCGCTCACGGTGCAGCTCAGGCTTTCTTCTTCTTCCCGTTCTTCACATTCCGCTTCGCCAGCCGCGCCCGCTCCGCTTTCGGCGGGTGCCGCGCACAGCAACGCCTGGCCGTTGCTCGAGCGCGTCGGCGTGGCGCCGTCTTCGCACCGCGGTTCAGAACCGTCGTCGCACGAGAAGGACCCGTTTGCGCCCGCCACCGGAGCACTGCCGTCTTCGCAGCGGGCGGGCACGAACGCGCTGGAGGCCGGGCTTTTCTGCCCCTTGGTCTTGGCGTGCGCGCGCTTGACGCGATGCTTGGCCGCACGACGCGACTTGCTCTTGCCTGTGCCCCTTGGGGTGCGCGCCGGCTTTGCGCAACCGTGACCGCGCTTGGCCTGGACGTGCTTGCCCGAGCTCGGGCACGCGGTGTTGGCGGCCTTGTGCGTCTGGGCGAGCGTCCGGGTGGGCCCCAGGAGGGCCGCCACGGCGAGCGCGCCCAGCGACAGGGCGAGCGCCAGGACCAGGGCCGGGCGCCGGAGGGGGAGCTTTGCGATCAAGGGAGGAAGGGCTGGCGGGCTCGGAGGTCTGGGTGTTCTGCTGGCCCATCGGCGTGATGCGCCATCGACGCGAGCCCGACCGCGGGGCGCTGGACGAAGGGCCATCGCGTCGACGGCGGGCAGGTCAACGCCCGCTGCAGCGCACGTGAGGGGCGAACAATTGTTCCGTCCGCGCCGGGCTCTAACTTCTCGTCCTCCATCTCGAATCCGAGGAGTCAGACGATGTCCGTGACCGACCAGGAGAAGGCCGCCAAGGCGCGCGACGCCGCCCTGCAGGGGGCGCTCACGCAGATCGAGCGCGAGTTCGGCAAGGGCACGGTCATGCGCATGGGCGACGAGGGCGCGCAGGTTCGCTGCGAGGCGATTCCCACGGGCGCGCTCTCGCTCGACCTGGCGCTCGGGATCGGCGGCGTGCCGCGGGGGCGCATCGTGGAGATCTTCGGCCCCGAGTCCTCGGGCAAGACGACGCTGATCTACCACGTGCTCGCCGAAGCGCAGAAGCTCGGCGGCGTGTGCGCGTTCATCGACGCCGAGCACGCGATGGACCCCCTGTACGCGAAGCAGATCGGCGTCGACATCGACGAGCTGCTCGTCTCCCAGCCCGACTACGGCGAGCAGGCCCTGGAGATCGCCGACATGCTCGTGCGCTCGGGCGCCGTGGAGGTCGTGGCGATCGACTCGGTCGCGGCGCTCACCCCGAAGGTCGAGCTCGAAGGGCAGATGGGCGACCAGACGGTGGGCTCGCAGGCGCGCATGATGTCCCAGGCGATGCGCAAGCTCGCGGGCAACCTCAACCGCACGCAGACGCTGTGCGTCCTCACCAATCAGATCCGCGAAAAGGTCGGGATCATGTTCGGCTCGCCGGAGACCCAGCCGGGCGGGCGCGCGCTGAAGTTCTACGCCTCCCAGCGCCTGGACATTCGCCGCATCGAGACGCTCAAGGACGGCACCGAGGCGGTCGGCAACCGCGTGCGCGTGAAGGTCGTCAAGAACAAGGTCGCCGCCCCCTTCCGCCAGGCCGAGTTCGACATCGAGTTCGGCAAGGGCATCTCGACCTCGGGCTGCCTGATCGATCTCGGCCTCGAACACAACATCGTGTCGAAGTCGGGCTCGTTCTTCTCCTACGGCAACGACCGCCTCGGCCAGGGCCGCGGCAACGCCAAGGCCTACCTGGACGAGAACCCAGCGCTGGCGAAGGAGATCGAAGCGAAGATCTACACGGCGTTGGGCTTGGGCACTGACCTCGTAACGCCGATCGACCGCGCAGCTAGCGGCGAGCGCGACGCGACCCCCTCCGGGGACAATGCGGCGCCGCAGGGCGCAGCGAAGCCGATGGCCAGCGAACCGGCGGTCGCGGCGGCGTAGCGGCTCGGCGCGCTGCGACGCGCCGGGTCACTCGCGTCCGGGCCGCGGACGCCACGCTGCGCGAACGTACGCAAACAGCGCCATCTGCGCCAACCTGACGCGCGGCATGTTTGTGATGCGGCGATACCGGGTAATGAGCGCGCGGTTTCTAACGTCGGGAGGAACAGCATGGCAGTCGCAACGAGAGGGCATCGCTCACAGCGGGCCCAGCAGAAGGGAAACGAGGCAAGCAGCGAAGCGAACGGCTGGGGCGGTGGCGCACACGCTTGGGACGACGCCGAGCAGGCGCTGCTCGAAGATCTGCTCGCCGCCTTGCGGGCGGCGCGAGCGGGCGATTTCTCGGCGCGGGTGAGCACGCGGCGGCGTGGCCCGCTTGGCGAGATCGTGGCTGAGTTCAACGAGCTCGTGGCGACCAACCGGCGCATGGCCAACGAGCTCGTGCGCGTCAGGCGCATCATCGGGCGCGAGGGACGCATGACCGAGCGCGCGACGCTCGCCGGCGCCGACGGCGCGTGGGCGACGAGCATCGACTCGGTCAACGCGCTGATCGACGATCTCGTGCGCCCGACCACCGAGGTCGCGCGCGTGATCGGCGCGGTCGCCGAGGGCGACCTCTCGCAGAAGATGGCGCTCAAGATCGAGGGGCAGCCCGTGAAGGGCGAGTTCCTGCGCATCGGCACGACCGTCAACACGATGGTCGACCAGCTCTCCTCGTTCGCCGACGAGGTCACGCGCGTGGCGCGCGAGGTCGGCACCGAGGGCAAGCTCGGCGGCCAGGCGAAGGTCAAGGGCGTCTCCGGCACCTGGAAGGACCTGACCGACTCGGTGAACTTCATGGCGTCGAACCTGACCGACCAGGTGCGCAACATCGCGCAGGTCACGACCGCGGTGGCGAAGGGCGATCTCACGCAGAAGATCACCGTGGACGTGAAGGGCGAGATCCTGGAGCTGAAGAACACGATCAACACGATGGTCGACCAGCTCTCCTCGTTCGCCGACGAGGTCACGCGCGTGGCGCGCGAGGTCGGCACCGAGGGCAAG
>JASHYF010000221.1 GCA_030043235.1 Solirubrobacteraceae bacterium
GGAGACCCGAGCCGTCGAGGCCGAGCCCCCCGTGGCCGAGCCCCCCGTGGCCGAGCCGGCATAGCCGCCGGAGACCCGAGCCGTCGAGGCCGAGCCCCCCGTGGCCGAGCCCCCCGTGGCCGAGCCCCCGTGGCCGAGCCGGCATAGCCGCCGGAGACCCGAGCCGGCGTGGGCCCGAGCCGGCATAGCCAGCCGGAGACCCGAGCCGGCGTGGGCCCGAGCCGGCATAGCCAGCCGGAGGCAGGCCGGCATAGCCCGCCTGAACCTTCCGCATGCGGAGCGTGCGTAATAACATCGCCCCCATGCGTTGGGCCGAGACCGACGATTTGGGCGAGCCCTCCACGAGCCGGGCGGACGTGCTGCGCGCGTCGCCGCCGATGTTCGAGTCGCGCGTGCTCGACGCGCTCTCGCGCGTGCATCCGGCGGTTCCGGTGGTGATCTTCCTGCCGGCGATCGCGGCGCTCGCGGCTTGGGGGCTTTCGAGCGTGAGCGCGCCCGCGGCGGTGGGCTTGGCGGCGGGCGGATATGCGCTGTGGACGCTGTTCGAGTACTGGCTGCACCGCCTGGTGTTTCACTTCGAACCGCAGGACGGGCTCGGCGCTCGCCTGCACTGGATCATCCACGGCGTCCACCACGACCACCCCAACGACCCGCTGCGCCTGGTGATGCCGCCGGCCGTGAGCGTGCCGCTGGCGGCCGGCGTGTTCGGGCTTTTGTATCTGGCCTTCGGCGCGAACCTCGCGCCGGCGATCACCGCGGGCTTCTTCGCGGGCTACCTGGTGTACGACATGACCCACTACTACCTGCACCACTTCGTGCCTCGCGGACGCGTGGCCAGGATGCTGCGCGAGCGCCACATGCGCCACCACTTCCAGGACGACACCCGCGGCTTTGGCATCAGCGCGCCGTACTGGGACGAGGTCTTCCGCACCTCGCCGCGGGCAAGGCGCTCGCCGAACACTTCGCAATGAGCGGCATCGGCGCCCGCTGGGCCGAGAGCGTCCTCCGCACACGGCTCTAGACTCGGGTCTCGAGTTCGTCCACACACCCGCCCGGCCGCCTGCCGGGCCGAGATTTCAGCTGAAAGGAAGAGAGCAGTGGCCGCCACCAACATCAACCGGGTCGTGCTGACCGGGAACCTGACCACCGACCCGGAGCTGCGCTCGCTGCCGAGCGGCAACTCGGTGTGCAGCCTGCGCGTGGCGTGCAACACGCGCCGCAAGAACGGCAGCACGGGCGAATGGGAGGACAAGCCGAACTACTTCAACGTCACGGTGTGGGGCGCCCAGGGCGAGAACGCCGCTCGCTTCCTGCACAAGGGGCGGCCCGTGGCGATCGACGGGCGTCTGGAGTGGCGCGAGTGGGAGGCGCAGGACGGCACCAAACGCCAGGCGATCGATATCATTGCCGACTCGGTGCAGTTCCTGGGCTCGCGCGACGAAGCCCCAGGCGCCGGCGGATTCTCCGGAAACGGGCCCGCCAGGGGCGGCGATACCCCGATCGACGAGGGGGACTTCCAGCCCGCGCCGGTGGCCGGCGCGACCGGCGACGACGACATTCCGTTCTGATCGATAATCGACGCGACCGATTCACGAGGTTCAAGAGGTCCAAGTGGTTTCAAGCGCAAGCGTTTCCGACCGTCCCCGCCGCCGCGGCGGAGCGGGCTGATGGCCAAGGCACGCGGCCGCGGCAAGCCGGTGCGCCGGCGCGACAAGCGGGGAGGTCCCGGCAGCGGGCGGCGCAAGCCATGCCAGCACTGCCGCGACAAGGTCGAGCAGGTGGACTACAAGGATGTGGCCTCGCTGCGCAAGTTCATCTCCGAGAAGGGCAAGATCCGCTCGCGGCGGATCACCGGCTCCTGCCGGCGCCACCAGGTGCAGATAGCGCGCGCGGTGAAGCGCGCGCGCGAGCTCGCGCTGCTGCCGTACGTCAACGAGGGCGGCCGCGACGACAGCCCGCGCGGGCGCGATCGCGGCGAACGCGAACGCGAACGCTGAGGCGAGGCGAGAGACGGCGATGCCAGAAGCGATCCTGCTCAAGGACGTGGACACGCTCGGGGAGCAGGGCGCGGTGGTGGAGGTCTCCAAGGGCTACCTGCGCAACTACCTGATCCCGCGCAAGCTCGCGCAGCCGGCGACCAAGGGCGCGATCGAAACGGTCCGCCAGCGCCAGGCGGCGGCCGAGCGGGCCGCGCGCGAGGCGGTCGAGCGCGCGCAGGAGAACGTGAACCTGCTGAACCGCACGGTGCTCACGATCCCCCAGCAGGCCGGCGCGGACGGGCGCCTGTTCGGATCGGTGACCGCGCAGGACATCGCGAACGCGATCCGCGAAGCACGCGGCCTGCGCATCGACAAACGCGGCGTGCACATGCCCGAGCCGATCAAGAACGTCGGCACCTACATGGTCGTGGTGGAGGTGGTCGAGGGCGTGACCGCCACGGTCAAGACCATGGTCGTGGCGAAGCGCTGACCGGCGCCCCGCACGGCGCTCCGCACGTGACTCGATCGTCCCCGGGCCGCTGACGCGGCGGGGGCCGCTCGCCTCACGTGCTCCGCTTTGCGGGGGTCCGTTGGATGACTCGCGAGAGGGACCTGGCGCCCGGCTTCCGTCCTGGGGGGATGCGAACATTCGTTCGTGACGGGGGCACTATCTTTTCGCGCCGCATTTGCGGAAACGGGCGCCGGAGACGGCTTGCGCCGAGCCTACACTCGCGCTTCCAGATGAGCGCCTCCTCGACAGCCAACGGCAACTCGAAGCCTTCCGCCGGGGTCATCACGCCGCCTCACAACCTCGACGCCGAGCAGTCGGTGCTCGGCGCGATCCTGCTGTCGGACCGCTCGCTGTATGCGCTGGTGATCGAAGAGGGGCTGAAGGCCGAGGACTTCTACCGCGAGCGTCACGGCACGGTGTATGAAGCGATGCTCGCGCTGTACAACGAGAGCGAGCCGGTTGACGTGCTCACGGTGACCGACCGCCTGCGCCAGATGGGCAAGCTCGAGCAGGTTGGCGGGCCGGCGACGGTTGACGAGCTGACGGGCGTGGTGCCGGCCGCCGGCCATGCCCGCCGCTACGCGCAGATCGTGCGCGAGAACGCGCTGCTGCGGCGCCTGCTGAAGAGCACGTACGAGATCCAGGAGAGCGTGCTCGGCCACGAGGCGCCGCCGCGCGAGCTCGTGGAGCAGGCCGAGAAGGCGATGCTGGAGGTCGCGCGCGACGACCGCCAGCAGGACTTCCGCGCGATCGAGGAGGTGCTGCACGAGGAGCTCGACAAGCTGCACCGGCTTTCGCGCGAAGGCACCGCGTTGACCGGCACGCCCTCGGGCTTCAAGGACCTGGACGAGATCACGGGCGGCTTCCAGGCGGGCAACCTGATCATCATCGCCGCGCGCCCGGCGATGGGCAAGAGCGCGCTGGTGTGCAACATCGCGGAGAACGCGGCGGTCGAGCACGGCAAGCCGGTGGCGCTGTTCTCGCTGGAGATGGCCGAGGCGGAGCTAGCGCAGCGATTCGTGGCCTCGCAGGCGCGGATCAAGGGCGAGGAGCTGCGCAAGGGTCGCGTGGCCGAGCAGCGCTGGCCGAAGATCCTCAAAGCCAGCGAGCGCCTCGCGCGGGCGCCGCTGTGGGTGGACGACTCGAGCGACGTGGGCATGCTGGAGATACGCGCGAAGGCGCGGCGATTGCACAGCCAGTGCGAGGGCGGGCTCGGGCTGATCGTCATCGACTACCTGCAGCTGATGCGAACCGACAGCCGCTACGACAGCCGCGTGACCGCGGTGGGCGAGCTCTCGCGCGGGCTGAAGATCCTCGCGCGCGAGCTGGGCGTGCCGGTGATCGCGCTCTCGCAGCTCAGCCGCGCGGTGGAACAGCGCCCCGACGGCAAAAAGGTGCCACAGCTCTCCGACCTGCGCGAGAGCGGCAACCTCGAGCAGGACGCCGACCTGGTGATGTTCATCTACCGCGACGAGTACTACAACGAGGACTCCGAGCGCCCGGGCGAGGCCGACCTGATCATCGCCAAGCACCGCAACGGCAGGACCGACAAGGTGACGCTCACGTTCCAGAAGGAGTACCCGAAGTTCATGAACTACGCAAAAGCCGATCGCTACGAGCTCGAGGCGCCGGGCGTGCCGGTGGGCGCCGCTCCGCGAGGCGATGAACCACTGTGAGCGCGTACCCGCCTGAGCTCGAGCCGTTCGAGGCGCTGATGCGCCGTGGCAGGCCCGCGAGCCCCACGCGCGCCTGCCCGCTCGGCGTGTGCGACGGCAGCGGCTTCTTGGTGGACGAGGCGACCAACACGGCGAGGGACTGCACCTGCAGGCGCGGGCGCATCGCGGCGTCGCGAGCGGCCGCGCTCGAGGGCCGCATCCCGAAGCGCTACCAGGGGATCTCGTTCGATCGCCCCCCAGTCCTCGGCATGCCCGAGACGATCGTCTCGGAGGTTCGCCGCTACGTGCGCAACCTCGATGCCCGCCTGCGGGAAGGCCGCGGCCTGTGGCTGACGGGAGACGTGGGGACCGGCAAGACCAGCCTCGCGATGCTCGTGTCCAAGGCCGCGATCGACTCCGGGCACTCGGTGGCGATCTACTCGCTGCCCAGGCTGCTCAACCTCATCCGCGACGAGGTCGGGGGCGAAAACAGCCTGCTCGACCTGCTCGATCGCCTCTCTTCGGTCGACCTGCTGCACATCGACGACCTCGGTGCGCAGCACACCACGCCCTGGCGACTCGAGCAGCTCTACTCGATCGTCGACGCCCGCTACCAGGCCAGGCGCGCGATCGTGGCGACCACCAACCTGATGCCCGCCGAGCTCGCCGAGCAGATGGGCCGGCGCATCCTCACGACCGTTTCGGAGGGAGAGGCCGGGCAGACGAGCCAGGAGCGCAAGGTCGTGTCCGACGATTCGAGCGAGGTCGTCGGCAAGCGCATCGTCTCGCGCCTGGTCGAGATGTGCGGCGATCCCCTGCCGCTGTACGGCGAGGACAAGCGGCGGGAGTTTCGCGCGCGGCGCGTGCAGTCATCGGATCACATCGACTGACGCACGGGACGCGCTCGCGGCCGAGGGCCGCACGCGAACCCAGCCGGGCGCGAGGCGGGAGGGCGGCGGGGGGCACCTACACTCCACTGGTCATGCCAGGAATAGTGGTGGTGGGCGCCCAGTGGGGCGACGAGGGCAAGGGCAAGATCACAGACCTGCTCGCCGAGCACGGCGACGCGGTCGTGCGCTTCCAGGGCGGCAACAACGCCGGCCACACGATCGTCAGGGACGGCGAGGAGTGGAAGCTGCACCTGATCCCCTCGGGCATCCTGTACGCGGGCAAGCGCTGTCTGATCGGCAACGGCGTGGTGATCGACCCGAAGGTGCTGATCGAGGAGCTCGACGCGCTGCGCGCCCGGCGCGTGGACGTGAGCGGCCTGCGCATCTCCGCGAACGCGCACCTGATCATGCCCTACCACCTGCTGCTCGACTCGGCGGGCGAGGCGCGGCTGGGCAGCCTGCAGATCGGCACCACGCGCAGAGGCATCGGCCCGTGCTACGCGGACAAGGCCGCGCGCCTGGGCATCCGCGTGCGGGACCTGCTGGACGAGAAGATCCTGAAGAAGAAGATCGTCGCGGCGATGGAGCCCAAGCGCCTGTCGCTGCGGCCGTTCGAGAAGGACCCGGCTCTGGACCTGCACACGATGACCGAGGAGTACCTGACCTACGGCCACCGCCTGGAGCAGCACATCGCGGACACCTCGAAGCTGATGTGGGAGATGCTCGACGAGCGCAAGACGGTGATCCTCGAGGGCGCCCAGGGCGCGATGCTGGACATCGACCACGGCACATATCCGTTCGTGACCTCCTCCAACCCGCTGGCGGGCGCCGCGTGCGTGGGAAGCGGCATCGGGCCGCGGGCGATCGACGAGATCTGGGGCGTGTCCAAGGCGTACACCACACGCGTCGGAGCCGGTCCCTTCCCGAGCGAGCTGCACGACGAGATGGGCGAGACGATCCGCTCTCGCGGCGGCGAGTTCGGCACCACCACCGGGCGCCCACGGCGCACAGGCTGGCTGGACCTGGTGGCGCTGCGCTACGCGGCGCGCTTGAACACCCTGACCGCGCTGGTGGTGACCAAGCTCGACGTGCTGTCGGGGCTCGACCGCGTGCAGGTGTGCACGAGCTACCGCGGCGCCGAAGGCGCGGAGTTCGAGGACTTCCCCTACCACCAGACGGTGCTCCACCACACGGTCGCCGAGCTCACCGAGCTGCGCGGCTGGAAGGAGGACCTCGGCGAGTGCCGCACGGTCTCAGACCTGCCCGCCGGCGCGCGCGAGTACCTGGACTTCATCGCCGAGCACGTGGGCGCGCCGGTGGCGCTGGTCGGCGTGGGTCCCGGCCGCGAGCAGGT
>JASHYF010000222.1 GCA_030043235.1 Solirubrobacteraceae bacterium
ACAGCGCTCGGCATGCGCGGAGCGCAGTGTGCGCTTGCGGGACGTAGGCCGACCACCGGCGCAGGAGTGCTCTCAGCCGGCGAGCGCCGCGCGGCAGTCCATGATCTCCCGCAGGATCCCTTGCGCGCCCAGCGCGCTCGCGCTGGCCCGTGCCTGTTCGAGCAGGGGCTGTGCTCGGTCGAGCTCGCCGGGCCGCCCGCTCGCCACCAGCGCGCGCGCCCAGCGCGCCTGAGTGCGAGTGAGCAGGAGCGGCGCGCCGAGCGCGCGCTCGATCTCCGCCGCTGCCGCGAAGTGGCGCTCGGCCTGCTCCAGCCCCGCTCCGCTCACCGCAGCCAGTGCCCCAAGCGCCCAATCGACCGACCCGTACACGTGCGCGCCGCTCACCGCCAGCTGCCCGGAGGCCGGCGCCATGAGCTCATACAACTCCCGCGCGCGATCGCTCGCGCCCAGCTGCGCGCATGCGTCAACCCACAGCAGCATCACGATCGACCACGCCTCGTTCCTTGGGATGCTCTGGAAGTCCTCGGCCAGCAGCAGCTCGCGCGCCTCCTCCTCGCGCCCGCCCTGGAGCAGCGCGAGCGCGCCGGCGCCGGCGCGCCATCCCGAGAGGCTCCCCCCTGCAAGCTCCGTGATCTGCTCGATGAGCTCGCCGGCGCGACCTTCGAAGTAGCGCACGTGGAACAGGTGCGCGCCCAGGAAGGCCTGCGCGTCGGGCTGGCCTGCGGCGGTCCCAGCCTCGTGCGCCTTCATCGCCCACCGCTCCGAGGCCTCCAGCTCACCCTGCAGCAGAGCCCAACCGAACTCGAGCAGCAGGCGCAGGTAACCGATGAACGGCTCCGGCACGCCGGTGGCCAGCTCGCGCATCCGCTGGAGGCAGCGCTCGGCGCGCACGCGGTCGCCCATCTCCAGGCCGACCATCATGCCGCTCGCGGCCGCGCGCGCGCTCAGCCGCGGGTCGTCGAGGGAGAGCGCGAGCTCGCTCAGCTCCTCCACCATGGCCCGCCGCTCCGCCAGCGTCTCCGGCACCACCAACGACCAGCCGGCGTACGCGATCGTGTGCGCCAGCGCCGCCGCGTCGCCGGCCGCCCTGGCGATCGCGATCGCCTCCGCGGCCACCCCGCGGCGGCGATCGGGCTGATCGGCGAACTGCAGCTCGCAGGCCAGCAGCGCGAGCACCTGTGCCCGCCGCGGGTCCTCGCCCGACAGCGCCGCCGCCGCAGCTTCCAGCGCGTTCACACGCTCGAGGTCCACACGTCCGTAGCTGGTCGCCCAGCCGCGGTTGTTGGCGAGCACCGCGCGACACAGGCGGTCCTCGTCGCCCAGCTCCCGCGCGAGGGCCGCCGCGTCGAGCAGCGTGGCGCGGAACGCCGGATCCCCGAGCTGGCGCTCGGCCTCGCCCAGACCGATCAGCAGCTCACAGCGCCGGGAGCGCTCACCGCCGGGGGCCTGGGCCTGCAACTCGAGCGCCTGGCGATACCAGCGCGCAGCCTCATCCGGGGCGAGCTGCCCGAGAGCGCGCTCCGCGGCCAGCTGGGCGTAGTGCGTGGCCTTCTCCGCATCCGCGCTCGAGACCGCCGCGGCCCAGTGAGCCGCCAGCTCGCCCAGCCGCTCGCCGGGCTCCTCTCCCAAGCGCGCCTCCAGCGCTTCCGCTATCCGCCGGTGCAGGCGGGCACGGCGCGCGCCCCCGAGGTCCTCGTAGAGCGTGTGCTCGACGAGCGCGTGCGTGAACGTGAAGCGGCCCGCGCGCTCGCCGTCCTCTTGCAGCAGCGACGCCGCGCCCGCCTGCTCGAGCAGATCGAGCAGCTGTGGCTCCGTCAGCTCCAGAACCGCGAGCAGCAGATCGATGTCGAAGTCGCGGCCGATCACCGCCGCCGCGCTCAGGGCCGCGCGCGCCTCCGCGCCGAGGCGCTCCACACGGCGCCCCACGACCTCGCGCACGCTCTGGGGCAGGCCCAGCTCGGCGACCTCGCCCGTCAGGCGCCAGCGCCCCTGCTGGTCGCGCACGATCGTCCCCGTCTCCGTGAGGTGGCGCAACAGCTCACCGGCGAAAAACGGATTGCCCGCGGTCTCGCGCGCGATCTCGCGCGCAAGCGCGCGGCCGTCCTCGTCCAGCTCATGACCGGCCGCCGCCTCCATCAGCGCCAGCACGTCCACCGAGTGCAGGCCGCCGAGCTTCATACGCTCGACGCCCTGCTCGCGGTGCAGGTCTGCGAGCAGCGCCACCAGCTGGTGATCGCGCGACAGGTCCGTGTCGCGATAGGCACCGAGCACCATCACGGCCGTCGCGCGCTCCGCGCCGGCGAGGTGGCGGAGCAGCGACAGCGTTGGCCCATCCGCCCAGTGCAGATCGTCGAGGATCAACAGCAGCGGCTCCTGGCGCGCGGCCTCCTCGAGCAGGCCGGTGACGGCTGCGTACAGCAGGTAGCGCTCGGTCTCCGGATCGCTCTGGTGCGGCGCGCCGAGCGTGGGCAGGCGCTCGCCGAGGGCGGGCACCATGCGCACGAGGTCACCGCCGTGATGCTCCACATAGCGACCGAGGATCACGCGCGGCGCCTGCCTGACGAAGTGACCGAGCGCCTGTGCCCACGGCTGGTAGGGGACGCCAAGGTCCTCGTCGCAGCGCCCGTACAGCACGGCCGCGCCCCCGGCGTGCGCCGCCAGCGCGAGCTGCGTGCACAGCCGCGTCTTGCCCACTCCGGCTTCGCCGCTGATCAGCGCGATCTGCCGCGAGCCCCCGCGCGCCGCCGCCCACAGCTCATCCAGGCGCGTGCGCTCGGACGCGCGCCCGACAAACCCCGTCGCCGGCACGTCGCGCAGCCTCTCCTGCAACGCGATGCCGGAGGTGAGGATGGGCTCCCACATGAGCTCGAACGCGTGCACCGGCTCGGATATGCCCTTCAGCTGGAGATCGCCGCGCGAGCGCAGTTCGCCCGCGACGCGCGCGCCGGCGATCTGGCGCACGAGCGCGCTCAGCAGGATTTGCCCGCCGCCCGCGTGCGTGCAAAGTCGCGCCGCCTCGACCACCGGCTCGCCGAAGTAGTCGCCGTCCCTGACCGTCGCCTCCCCGAGGCTGACGCCGACCCTGAGCTCGAGGCACTCCTGCGAGCGGCGGTTGCGCGCCGCCATCGCCTGCTGCATCTCCACCGCGCACGTCAGCGCGCTCGACGCATTGGCGAACACCACCATCAACCCGTCGCCGAGGTTCTTGACCTCACGGCCGCCATTGCGCTCGAGCGCCCCGCGCAGCAGGCCGAAGTGCTCGACGCGCAGGTCCTCCGCCGCCGTCGGCCCGATGCGATTGGCGATCGCCGTCGAACCGACGAGATCGGTCATCAGCACCGACACCGTCTCTATGGCGCTGGAGCTCACCCGTGAATCATCCGCCGCACGTGGGCCGCACGCAAGGCTGGGCGCCGGCATCCCGGCTCGGGCAGCGGCATTTGCGCCGTCGTGCGATGCCGGCGAGCGTCTGGGATCGCAGCTTGGCGCGAGCGCCGTGCGGGCGTAGAGTTGGCGGCCATGACTCTCCCGCCCGGACCCCGCCTCGCGCGCTCGCTGCAGGCGATCTCGATTCAGCGCGACCCGCTGGGCTTCTTCCAGCGCTGCCAGGACCGCTACGGCGACGTGTTCACGCTGTCGTGCGGCACCGCGCTCGACCCCACCGCGTGGGTCTGCGATCCGGCCCTGGTCGAGCAGATCATCGCCGCGCCCGCGGAGGAGCTCGAGGCGGCGAGCGCCAACGCGATCGTACGGCCGCTCGTCGGCGACGGCTCCACGCTGCTGCTCGCCGGCGAGGAGCACGCCGCGCGGCGTGAGCTCCTCGCGGGCGAGTTCGATCGCGAGCACCTCGCTCACGATCGCGGCGAGATCGCCGAGGTCGCCGCCTCGGAGCTTCGCTCATGGCGTCCCGGCCAGGTGATCGCGCTGTGGAGCCGCATCCGCGCGCTGACCATGCAGATCATGCTGCACGTCGTCTTCGGCATCGACGAGGGTCCCGAGCGCGAGCGGCTCGCGGCGGGCCTGTCGGAGATCGTCGAGCTCAGCGCCAGCATCGCGCTGCTGTTGCCGCGCCTGCGCGTCGATCTCGGGCCGCTCAGCCCGTGGGGGCGGTTCCTGCGGCGCAAGGCGGCGGTCGACGAGCTGCTGTACGCCGAGATCGCCGCGCGTCGCGCCGACCCGATGCTCAGCCTGCGCCGCGACGTCCTCTCGTTCGCCGTGCAGGCGCGCTACCCGGACGGGCGGGCGCTGAGCGACGCGGACGTGCACGACGAGTTGATGACGCTCATCATCGCCGGCAACCAGACGACCGCCGGCGGCCTCGCGTGGACGCTCGAGCTGCTGCTGCGCCACCCCCTCGAGCTCGCGCGCGTGCGCGCGGGGCTCGAGCGCGGCAGCGAGACCTACTTGAACGCGGCCATCGACGAGGCCCTGCGCCTGCGCACGCCGCTGTTCGGGATCGGTCGCGGCGCCGTCGTCGACTACCGCCTCGCCCGCTTCACGATTCCCCGCGGAATGGGCATCGCGGTGCCGCTGCTGCTCGTCTATCGCTCGCCCGCGCTGTACGACGAGCCCACGCTCTACAGGCCCGAACGCCAGCTCCGGCAAGACGCGCGCCGGCCGGCGTGGATGCCGTTTGGCGGCGGCATTCGCTCGTGCGTCGGCGAGGGCTTCGCACGACTGCAGATCGGCCTGCTGGCGCGCGAGATACTGAGCTCCTGCGAGCTCGAGCTCGTGGACGCCCGCCCCGAGCGCCTGCGGCTGAAGGCCGGAGCGCTGGTCGTGCCCGACCGCGAGGTCAGCGTGCGCGCCGGCGCTCAGCACGTGCCGGCGGCGAGCGCCCTCAGCCCGGCGATCCCGGGCAGCAGGTAGTAGCCGCCGCCGCGCGTCGTCACAAAGCGGGGGATGCCCGTGAGGAACACCGGCCGGCGGCCCTGAACGAGCATCTCGCCGCTCGACCCATCCGGCGCGAGGATCGGGTCGCAGTCGTCGCCCAGGCGCAGCGCGTTCCCGTCGCCCAGCCACTGGCCCTGAATGAACTCGAACTGCCGTTCGATCGCCCCCTGGTAGGCCACGAACATGAGCCCGCGCGCGTTGCCGTCGTCGCGGGTGCTGCCCTGCGCGAGCGGCGGGCCGTATTCCATGCCGCGGCGGATGATGCGGTGGCGCTGGGTGAGCCGGCCCTGCCAGCCGAGCGAGTCGCGCGGGTTGGCGCGCCTGACGTGCGAGCCCAGCGGGCAGGCGTGACCGGCGGGATCCTCGCCGTAGCGGAAGCGGCTCGCCTTGGCGTCCTTCGCCGCGGGCGGCCCGGGAGCGGTGGGGTAGCGAGCGAGCGAGGATCCGTTCTGCCAGCGACCGACCATCTTCGCCGCCACCCACTCCGGCTCGCGCCCAGCTCGCGCGGCCGCCTCGATCGTGTAGCGGCGGAAGCCGGCCACGTCCTGGGC
>JASHYF010000223.1 GCA_030043235.1 Solirubrobacteraceae bacterium
GACCGAGATCAGCAGCATGACCACGACCAGCGTGGGTATGGATGGGGTCGTTTCAGCGAAGGCGATGGCGAGCGCCAGCGCGGCCACGCCGCCAGCCACGGCCTGCGCCCAGAACCAAGCGCGATATCGCCCGATCCCGTAGTCGCTGACGGCGTCGCGTCGTGGGTTGTACCCGGTTGGAAGCAGGTGCAGCGTGATCAGGGCACCCGCCTGTGCGGCGGCTGCGATCGCGGCGACGATACTGAGCGTCTGAACGATCTCGGCACCCCCAAGGGTGGATCGACTCCCTACCTCCGCTGAAGCGTAGTTGGTCGGCTGGCTCGGTGCTCGCCTGTCCGATCGGGTCAGACCGTTGTTGTGACGAGACTCATCGGCTCTCCGCGATCCCCGTCATTGCTAGCGCGGTTGGACTCGGGTCCAGAGGTCATTGAAGGAGATGCTGTCGTAGAACGCGGTTCCGTCGATGACCTCGCCTTCGCGCATCTCCATAACCCACACGTAGCTGTTCTCGTAGGGCTGGCCGTCATTGGCGACTCCGCGGCCATCCCAAATGACGATCACGCAGTCGCCGTCAGCGTAGACCGCTCGGGTGTCGACCGGGCGGAACGGCTCTGACGTACTGAATCGAGCACCGAAAGGCGTCAGCACCTCGTCGATGAATTGCTGCTTAGTCGCGTACTCCTTGGAAGCTAGCGAGTGGCCCTCGATCCGCCAGGTCATGTCGGGCGCGAAGACGTCGGTGATGCCACCTGTCCCGTCGCGCCAGGCGTCGAAGGCCCTCTGGATCGTCAGACGGTTGGCCTCGGTGTTGGATGCGTCAGGCATTTTGCTGCTCCAATCGTCTCGGCGTGGGAGGAGCACAGAGGTTAGTCGCCACCCCCTGCGCGGGCCCCCGCTCGCGCGCCACACTGCGAGCGATGCGCGTTCTCTTCGTCGGGGATGTCGTCGGGCCGCGGGCCGTCGACTGGCTGGCGGCGCGCCTGCCCGGCCTGCGCGACACGAGCGCCGTTAATCTTCAATCTGGTCGTGGTCGATGCCGAGAACTGTGCGGCAGACGGCGCGAGCATGAACCTCTCAGCGGTGGAGGAGCTCCTGAGCGCCAGAGCCGATCGCGAGCGTGGTGGGGGTGGACCCCTCTCTTTTCGCCCCCTGGTAAAGGCGGAGGCGTGGGTCAGGGCCGGCCCGATCAGGTTGTCCCGTCAGCGTGTCGGACGATCAGCCGACGTCTGGCGTGTGCGCTGGCGGCTGTGGGCTCTCCGCTGTGCTCGGTAGACGTTCCGTCCACCACTCCAGGGGTACGATCCGCAGAGCGAGTTGCATTGTGGTGCGGTCGAGTGTCTCGGCGAGCTGGGCTATCGCCACGAGGAAGTCCGTCAGCTTGTCGTCGTCGAAGTCGTCCTGGAACTGGATCGCTGGGCTGCTGCGGCTGAGGCGCCGGCGCCTTGGGTCATCGTCGGTCGGCTCGCGATAGTTGAGCAGGCTGCCTACCCACGCGATGCGGGCGTAGAGCTCGACGTGGCGGTCGATGATCTCGGCGTATGCGCTTGAGTTGAGCATCACGCTCGCCCAGCGCCCGAGCAGGTCGTCGCTGCTGCTCATCAGGCGCTCGATCAGGCTGTGCAGCAGCAGCCGCCGGTCGGGGTCGGCAAGCAGCTCGTGCAGCGCCCCGGCCACGCGTGGCGTGTCGCGCACAGCCTGTGCGCCCGCATCGAGCGTCTCCTCGGTCTCGCTACCGGTCGGCATGAGCTCCAACAGTTCCATCAGCCCGGTCCAGGTGACGCGAGCGCGGCGGACGAGCTGGAAGAGCACGTACTGCGCGAGCACACTCCAGCGCCGACGCTGCCGGCGCTCCAGCGCCTCGTTCACGACGGCCACCGACAATCCGACCACAAGCAGGCTTGCAAGTAGATCGGTGAGCAGTGCATGGCGCTCCCAGAACCGCTCGTCCAGCTGGTCGAGCACAACCGCCGCGAGGAGCGCGAGCGCCGCGACGGCGCCGATGAACCGCGTCTGCCACACATAGCTCTCGACCGAAGCCGATCTCCGCGGACCAAGATCGTGACGAGCCATCCCGGCGAGCTTACGCCGCGGCGGCCGGCAAACGCCGGCGTCTTGGCCATCCGCACCCGCTGGCTTTCGCTCCGCCACGTGAACCGAGCGTGACCTTCGCCGTGCCGGGTCTCAGACCTGGTCCTCGTGCCAAGCGCACCTGTGAGCGCGGTCCGCAGGGGATGCTCGGTTGCTCCCGCAAACAGGGACCGCGACAACACCTGGTTGACATGGCCTGAGCCGCCGATCCGCGATCACCCCCGCCGTTATGCCGGTCCTCCTATAGCTGGCCCGTCGGGCCGAAACGCTCGGTACGGATCCGCTGCGGCTCAAATCCCGAGTCCAGCAGCAGCCCCGTTGCGGACTCGACAAACCCATTCGTACCGCACACGAACGCGATACCGGAAGTGAGCGAGCCAGCCGACTGCGCGATCAGCTCCTCGTCAAGTCGGCCACGATGACCGCTCCAGTCGGCCGGCGGGTCACGGGTGAAGGTAAGCACGGCGTCCTCGCCGAGCTCGTCGGCGTATATGAGGTCCTCCGCCGAGCGGACGGAATACAACAGTCGCATCGGAAGCTCTGGCATGGTTCGGCGACGGTGGCGCAGCATCGCCATAAGGGGTACGACCCCCGAGCCGCCGCCCACGAGCATCACGGGATGCTCCCCGCGCCAGACGAAGTACGACGTGAACGGTCCGCGCACCTCGATCTGATCGCCCTCGACAAGGATGTCGTGGAAATAGGGCGATACCTCGCCGTCCTCGAGGCGATCGATCGTGAGCTCGATCTCCCCCACGTCCAGAGGTGATGAGGCGATCGAATACGAGCGTTGCGCCACATAGCCATCGGGGGCCGTGAGCCGCACGTCGTAGTGCTGCCCCGGCAGGTGCTCCATCCACATCGGCAAGGCGATGCGAAACGACTTCACGCGCGGCGTCTCGCGCTTGATCGCGGTGACCGTTCCGATCTGCCAGCGGCCGGGGGCGCGCTGCTCGACAGGCGTCAGTCGTTCCAATAGCGCTGTTCCTTCCACGGATCACCACGGATGTGGTAGCCGTTCATCTCCCAGAACCCGGGTTCGTTGTGGTCCATCACGCGGAGCCCGGTTACCCACTTGGCGCTCTTCCAGAAGTACAGGTGCGGCACGAGCAGACGGGCTGGCCCGCCATGCTGTTGTGGTAGCGGCTCGCCCTCGTGCTCGGTCACGACCCACGCCTTCCCGCCGGCCAGATCGTCGATCGGCAGGTTGGTCGTGTAGCCGCCGTAGGACCAGACCATCGCGTAGTCAGCAAGCGGCTCCGCCTGCGGAAGCAGGGCATCCAGCGAGACTCCGCCGAAGCTGGTGCCGAGCTTCGACCACTTGGTGACGCAGTGGATGTCGCACGGGACGGTCTCGAACGGGAGCTGAGCGAACTCCTCCCAGGTCCATTCCTGCTGCTGAGCAACCATGCCGTCGATACGAAAGCGCCACGTGTCTGCAGCTACGTCTGGCGTCGGACCAGCCGTGAGCACAGGAAAACCGGACTCCGCGTACTGACCTGGCGGAAGTCGCGACGCCATCTCGGCCGGCGTTCGCCGGTGGCCGGCGAATCCACGGGAGATGAACGCGCTCATCATACCTCGCCTCCTTGAAACTAAGGCCAGCTCTCGAGTGGATCGCAATTCTCGCGCATGCCTGCTCCAGCGGTCGGCACCTCGATTGGTTGCGCGACGGCGCATCGTGGCCGGCGCCTCTGCGGGTCGCGCAGGCGGCCGGCGGCGCTTATCTACGCCCCACCTGTCCGTACCCGGGCTTACTCGACCAAGGAGTAGACATGCCTGACGATGCCGCCACGCCTCTGACGTCCGCCCTGAGCCCCCACAGCGTGCACCACACGGCCGACCGCGCGGAAGCTGCGATCCAGCGGCGTGCGATCACGATCTTCGCGCGTGTCGATCACGGCGCGGGCGCACGCGAAGTGGGGCTCGAGCCGCCCGACGAGGAGCTGCTCGTGTTCGGTGACCCGAAGGCGGGCACGCTGCTGATGCAGGTCGATCCGACCTTCGGGTACGAGCTTCCGCTGCGCCTGCTCGCCTGGGACGCCGCGGGCCAGACGATGATCGGCTATAGGGCGCCGGCAGCGATGGCCGCAGGGTACGCGCTCGCGCCCGACGCCGGGGCGCAGTCGGTCGCGGCGCACCCGCGGCTGGCGTGCCCTACCCTGCGAGCTTGAGATGCCGGACATCGAGGAGAGCTCGATCCTCGTGGATGCGTGGACCGTCGAAGATGGCAACCAGCAGGAGTTCCTCGATGCGCTGGTTGGGCTGTTTGGGCGCCTGCGCGAGCTCGATGGCTTTCTCGAAGGCGCCATCTTCAAAGGGGTCGATGCAACCCGGTTTGTCTCGTGGGCCAGGATGCGCTCGCCGCGCGAGCGCGACGCGGCGATGATCGACAGCGAGGTGCAGGCGAGGGTACGAAGCGTAGGGGGCATCGCGCACCCCAGCCTCGGCGCCTACACGGTGTTCCGCACGTTCTCGCCGCCCGAGTCCTGAGCGGCTGGCGCGATCACGCCCGCCAGCGCCTCGGGTGTGAGCTGCTCGAGCGAGTCGGCGGTCAGCCGCGCGAGCGCCAGCGCGTCGCTCGCCGGCGGGTGTGAGCGGCTGGGCACGGCGATCACCGCCATGCCCGCGGCGGCGGCCGCGCGCAAGCCGTTGCTCGAGTCCTCCACCGCCACGGCGTGCGCCGGCTCGACGCCCAGTCGCTCAGCGGCGGCGAGGTACACGTCGGGCGCGGGCTTGCCGTGCGCCACCTCTTCGGCGGACACGGTGGCCGCAAAGCACGCCGCCAGGCCGCTCGCCGCGAGCACGGCGTCGATCACCCGGCGGTTGGCCGAGGAGGCGAGACCCAGCCTCCACACGCCTGCGAGGCGCCTCACGGCATCGCGCGCGCCCGGCAGCAGCGGCAGCTCCTGCTTGTAAGCGGCGAGCAGGCGAGCGATCACGCGGTCGTTGATCTCCTGCGCCGGCAGCGCGACGGACAGCTCGTCACGCAGGTAGCGCGACCACTCCGGTGCGCTCATACCCATCATCCGCTCGGTCGCGTGCTCTTGCCAGCGTCCGCCCGCCTGCGCGACGACTTCGCGCCGCGCACGGTCCCACACGCCCTCGGAGTCGACGATCACGCCGTCGAGGTCGAACACGACCGCCTGGAGCCCGGCGGTGGCGCTCACGCCGCCGGCGCCGCCCCGCCCGGCTCGCGGCCTTGCGGCTGGGTCGGGCGCTCGCGCTGCGGAGCCGGTGGAATCGGACGTACGAGCGGTGCGCCGGCGGTGACGGTGATGCTCTCGCCGTGGTGGCTGAGCTCGAGCGTCTCGCCCGCGAGCAGGGTGTAGCTGGCCTGCTCGGGGGTCACCTCCACCTGCAGCTTGCGTGCGCGGAACAGAAGGCGGAAGGCGATGCGCGTCAGCGGCGGCGTGAGCCGCGGCGCGAACGTCAGCTGACCGTCGTGGTCGCGCATGCCGCCCATGCCCGCAACCGCACCGATCCATGTGCCGGCGAGCGCGGCGATGTGCAGCCCGTCGCGCGTGTTGTGCTCGAGGTCCTCGAGGTCGAGCAGCGCACCCTCGCGGAGGTATTCATACGCGAGCTCGAGGTGGCCGAGCTCGCAGGCGAGCACGGCCTGCGTGCACGCCGACAGCGAGGAGTCGCGGACGGTGAGCCGCTCGTAGTAGGCGAAGTTGCGCTGCTTCTGCTCGTCGGTGAAGGCGTCGCCGCGCATGAGCATCGCCAGTACGAGATCGGCTTGCTTGACGACCTGCTTGCGGTACAGGTCGAAGTAGGGGAAGTGCAGCAGCAGCGGATACTGCTCGGGGCCGGTGCCCGCGAAGTCCCACACCTGATGCTTGGTGAAACCGTCGGACTGCGGGTGGACCTGCAGCGTCTCGTCGTAGGGGATGTACAACGTTTGCGCCAGCCGTCGCCAGCTGCCGAGCTCCTCCATGTCCACGCCCAGCTGCGCGGCCTGGCTGGGGTCTCGCTCGGCGGCGTCCGCGGCCGCCCGCAGGTTGCGCTGGGCCATCAGGTTCGTGTAGACGTTGTTGTCGGCGATCGCGCTGTACTCATCCGGGCCTGTGACGCCGTCTATGCGAAACATCCCCGACGCGTCGAAATGCCCGAGCGATCGCCACAGCCGCGCGGTTTCCATCAGCAGCTCGCTGCCGGCCTCGTGCAGGAAGTCCTCGTCTTCGCTCGCCGCGAGGTAGCGGACGACGGCGTCCGCGATGTCGGCGTTGACGTGGAAGGCCGCGGTGCCGGCGGGCCAGTAGCTCGAGCACTCCGAGCCGGCGATCGTGCGCCAGGGGAAGCTCGCGCCGCGCAGGCCCAGCAGGCGCGCTCGCTCGCGCGCCGCCTCCAGGGTGCGGTGGCGCCAGCCGAGCGCGTCGCGGGCAGCCCGCGGCGCGGTGTAGGTGAGGACCGGCAGCACGAACGACTCGGTGTCCCAGAAGGTGTGGCCGTCATAGCCCGGTCCCGTCAGCCCCTTCGCCGCGATCGGCCGCCGCTCGCCGCGGGCGCCGGCCTGCAGGATGTGAAAGAGGGCGAAGCGAGCGGCCTGCTGGAGATCCGCGTCGCCGTCGATCTGCACGTCCGCGCGCTCCCAGAAGTCATCGAGATAGCTGCGCTGCTCGGCCAGCAGCCCCTCCCAATCAGCGTGCTTCGCGCTCGCCAGCGCTGCCTCGACCTGGTCGGTGAGCGCGGGCACCGAGCGCTCGCCCGACCAGCCGTAGGCCAGGAACTTCACCAGGCAAAGCGGGGAGCCGGGTGCGGCATCGGCCGCCACCAACACGCGCGCCAGGTCCACTTCGCTGTCCGCTGTCACATCCGTGCGCTCGGGGCCCACGATCGTGTGATCCATCGCGGCGCCCACCCGCAGCCCGCTCGTTTGTGTCGCGTGCACGAGCACCCCGCGCGTGCCGCGTGCACTCGAGCTTTCCGAGCGCAACAGCGAAGGCGCCAGCGTTGCGCCGCGCGGGTCGCCGGGCTCGCTCTGCTGCGACTCGTTGGCGACGAGCTCCGACTGGATCACCACGGGCACGGTGCCGTCCAGCGGTTCCACCTCGTAGCGGATCGCGGCGACCGCGCGTCGCGTGAAGCAGACGACCCGCGTCGAGTGCACGCGCACGCGGCGCCCCGTCGGCGAGGCCCACTCGACGGTCCTGCGCATCACGCCGGCGCGCAGGTCGAGCACCCGTTCGTGTGCGATCAGCTTCCCGTAGCGGATGTCGAACGGCTCGTCTTTGACGAACAGGCGCAACAGCTTGCCGTTGGTCACGTTGATCACCGTCTCGCCCGCCTCCGGATAGCCGTAGCCGGCCTCGGCATAGGGCAGCTCCTTCTCCTCGTAGAAGCCGGCCAGGTACGTGCCGGGAATCCCGAACGGCTCGCCCTCGTCGAGGTTGCCACGCAGTCCAAGGTGGCCGTTCGCGAGCGCGAACAGCGACTCCGTCTGGGCGAGATGCTCGAGCTCGAGCGAGGTCTCGTGCAAGGCCCACGGTTCGACGGTGAAAGCCGACTGGGCGATCACGGCGCGTGCAGGAGCTCGCCGAGATCCTCTACGACGACGTCAGCGCCGCGAGCTCGCAGCGCGTCGGCTTGGCCGAGCCGATCCACCCCCACCACCAGGCCGAAGCGCCCAGCGCGGCCGGCCTGCACTCCGGCGAGGGCGTCCTCGAACACGGCCGCGCCGCTCGGCGCCACGCCGAGGGCGTCGGCTCCCGCGAGGTAGGTGTCGGGCGCGGGCTTGCCGTGCAGATGCCGGCGCTCCGCGAGCACGCCGTCGATCACCGCTTCGAACAGTTCCTCGATACTCGCGGCCCGCAGGACGTCGCGGCAGTTGCTGCTCGAGGAGACGACCGCGGTCCGCAGCTTGGCGGCGCGCACCGCGTGGACGTACTCGACGGAGCCCGCGTACGCCTCCACTCCGTCGGCTCTGATCATCTTCAGCACGAGCTCGTTCTTACGCTCGCCCAGACCGTGGATCGTCTGTGCGTCCGGCGGGTCCCGAGGTGAGCCCTGCTCGAGCTGGATGCCGCGCGAGGCCAGGAACGAGGCGACACCGTCGTATCGCGGCTTGCCGTCCACGTAGTCCTCGTAGTCCGCGACCTCGTCGAAGGGAACGAAGTCCTCTCCCCGCTCGCAGGCCCGCTGGCGCAGGAACTCGTCGAACATGCGCTTCCACGCGGCCGCGTGCACCTTCGCGGTCTGCGTCAGCACGCCGTCCAGGTCGAACAGACACGCGCATACCCCATCAGGCAGCCCCAGCACCCGCCGACCGTATCACCGGCGTGCATCGGCCCGCGTGTGTGTCGCACGGCGAGTGAGTCCTACGAGCAGCTCGATGTCGTCTGGTAGCCGGTGATGATCGTCACTGCGCGCTTGTGGCTGAGTTCCTCGGCTATCGCCACGACTTGTGCATCGGTGGCGGAGATGTCGCGACGCGATCGACGCGATGCTTCGGTGCGCAACACGCCGGCGCGTATTGCGGCAAGCACGGTCAACGGCGTGTAGACGTC
>JASHYF010000224.1 GCA_030043235.1 Solirubrobacteraceae bacterium
CGGCGCCGCGCAGGCGGCCGACGGGCTGCGGCGCGAGCGCCGGCGGCAGCGAGCCGAGGAGATTCTCGGGGACCTCCACTATCGCGGCGCAGCGGTGCTCGTGCAGAAGCTGCTGGGCGCCCCCGTCCGGCTCGTACAGGTCAACGGCGAGATCCGAGGCGATGGCGCCGAGCGCGAGGCATGCGAGCGTGCCTCCCGGTCCGATCGGCCGGCCGCTCACGATCGTCCGTCCGGCCCCTGAGAGCGCCTGCAGGTAGTCGCGATAGGACTCCGGGGACGGCGCGTCCAGGCTGGGCGCGGCGTCGAGAGCGAGAGCTCGCGAGGCGACCGTCCCGGCCGGCGAGGACGTCGCGGGACCGATGCGCACCAGCGCGTTGCCCGGCTCGCGCCACTCGTTGCGCCTCAGCAGCGCGTGATCGGGCAGCTTGCCGACAGCAGAGAGGAAGACCGCCGGGGGTACGCTGATCACACCTTCGGGCGTGAGCACGGAGCCGGCCGAGGAGTCCTTGCCGGACACGAGCGGCGTGCCGAACGTCTCGACCAGGCGTCCCAGCTCCTCGACCATCGCCACGAGCCAGCCGAAGCCGTCGGGCTCGCGGTCGGGCGTGAAGAAGTTGTCACACAGGCAGGCGTCCTCCAGCGCGACCCCCGCCAGCGCCAGCTTGCCGAGCAGGGCGAGGAACATCTGCCGGGTGGCGAGCACCGGATCGATCTCGAACAGCCACGGGTCGAAGGCGGTGGCCAGCACGACCGTGTACGGCTTGCCGGGAACCGGCGCGGCGGCCCACAGCGAGGTGGGCACGTGCATCGGCCCCACGGCGGGCCCATACAGGGTGTGCCCTTGGACGGTGCTGTCGTACTGCGAGCTCGCCCACCGCTGGGAGGCGATCTCCGGGTCGCCGAGAATCTTTGGCAGCGCCTGACACAGCGAGTCCACACCGAGCTCCGGCCAGGCTGAGATGTCCACGGGGGAGCGTGGGACAGCGGGCACGGGCACCTGCGGCGGGCGGTAGCGCAACAGCTCATAGGGCACGCTGAACCCCGTGTTCGGATCCCCTGGCAGCTCGCTGTGATCCGCCTCGGCGACGTCGGCCTCGGAGACCTCGGGCGCGTGGACGACCGTGTAGCGGCCGTCACCCGTGAAGCGGCCGATGACGGTGTTGCGCACGTAGTGGCGGTCGAGTATCGATCGCGCCGCCTGGAGGCGCTCGGGGGGCACCGCGAGGATCATGCGCTCCTGCGACTCGGACAGGAGGACGATCCATGTAGGCAGCGATGAGGTCTTCAGCGGAACCAGGGCGGCGTTCAGCCACACGCCGCCGGGATCGCCCAGCTCGCCGGCGCCGCTGTTGAGCCCGGCGGCGCCCAGGTCGGTGAGCGCGCGCAGGCAGTCTGCGTCGCGCAGGTCGACGATCGCCTGGCGAAACTTCACCTGCTCCAGCGGTGAGCCGATCTGCACCGACGCGTGGTCCATCACGCTGCCGGCCGAGCTGGCCGAAGCGCCGTGTATCCCGTCGTTTCCCGTCAGCCCGCCGATCAGCACGAGCAGGTCGCCGGGCACCGGCCGCCTGCGCCCGGCGCGCTCGGTGGGGATCAGGCCGATGCTGCCGCCGAGCGCGAACGGCTTGGCGCGATAGTTGGAGTTGAAGGTCATTCGCGAGCACATCATGGGCACGCCGAAGGTGTTGCCGTACTCCTTCACCGCCCTGACCGTCTCGGTGGCGATCTGCGCCGGCGACGGGCGCCCGGGGACCGGCGAGGCCTCCGTCGGCAGCCCGGTGGCGGTGTACTCGAACACGCCGATCGGATCCGCGCCGAGGCCCGTGCCCATGATGTCGCGCAGCACGCCGCCGATCTTGGTGAGCTGTCCGAAGTAGGCCGATACGGCAGAGGGCCCGTTGTGCGTCTCCGCCTTGATCGCGAGCGACCATCCGTCGTAGAAGCGCCAGACCCCCGCGTTGTCCTCGAGCATGCTCACGATGTTCTCGTTGCCGGTGCCCGCCGAGGCCCGCGCGAGCGTGTCCAGCAGATCGCCGAGCGAGAGCCAGGTGGTGTGCATGCAGTGGTCGCTCCAGCGCGCGTCCACGGCCTCGACGAGCACGTCGGTGACGAAGCGCAGGCCGAGCGCGCGCTGAATCCCGCGCAGCAGGCGCATCTTCTCGAGATCGAGGTTGCGCCCTCCCTCACAGCCGACGTCGATCAGGCCGGCGTCGCCGGGATCGAGCAGGTCGTAGCGGCGGGGCTCGTGCGCTTCGCCGACCGGGCGAAGGCCCGTGTAGCCGGGCTCGGCGAGGTGCAGCTCCTCGATGCTGGGATTGACCAGGCGCTCGCGCACGCGCTCGGCGAGCTCCGGGCTCGACGATGCGTATGTGGCTGCGACTCGGGCGGCTGTCGCGTCGACGCCGACGAGCCTGCAGAGCGTCACGAGCGAGTCGTTCTCGTTGTCGACGATGCCGCGCAGGTACGCCACCTGGACCATCGCGCCGGCCACCAGCGGCTCGCCCGCGAGCACGGTCTCGAGGCGCGGGTCCTCCAGGGCGCTGCGCAGACGCTCGAGCGCATCCTCCGGCGGCGGCGAGGAGGCCTCGAAGTAATAGTCGCGCCACATCCTCAGGTCCGGGAGCTCGAGCAGCTCCCGGGGGCGGCGCAGCAGCGCCCCCTCAGCGACCGGCTTGGGGTGGACACTGAACTTGAGGATCATCGAGGGCGCGCGTGCGGGTCCGCAAGGCTAGCATCGGCCTGCTCGCCGAGCTCGTGGCCGAGCTTCCATCACGGCATCGCCAACTCGGGTGTCCATCACGGCATCGCCAACTCGGGTGTCCATCACGACATCGCCAACTCGGGTGAATACACGCGCGACGCGGTGCCGCCGGGCGTGCCGCTCGATGCGAGCGTTAGCCGGAAACACTTCCGGTTAGCGAAGGCGTGCTCGGCTGGAGCGCGCCGGGCGAGCATCTCATGTGCGGCTGGTCAGGCTCCTACGCCCGCCGGCCAGCCCGACCAGCGCTCGACGTCGATCGCCAGCATCGGCCCGGCAGGGCGCTGCTGCGGGTAGCGCTCGGCCAGCAGCTGGAGGGCATCGTGAGCCTCGGGCTCGGCCAGCTCCAGCACGCGCGCGGATCCGTCGGCGCGGACCCACCAGAGCGCGTCCCAGTCGGCATCGTCGTAGTGATCGACGAGGACCGAGACCCACGGGTTCGCGCTGACGTTCTGCAGGCGCCGCAGCCGTGTGGTGCGCTTCGGCTTGGCGTCGATGACGCTGTAGATCGTGTCACGCGCGAGCGCGAACACGATGGGCACGAGATGGGGGTGGCCGTGGGCGTCGACCGTCGCCAGCCGCGCCACCCTGGCCGCCGCGAAGCGGCGTCGCGCCTCGGCCGCGGTCACTCTCCGTGGAGCTCGGCGATCGCGCCCTCCCAGCGCTCGAGCGCGCGTTCCACGGGCGCGAGCGCCGCCGAGGGGATCCAGCGCACGACCCGTCGCACGCCCCCCTTCTCGAACTGCTCCAGCACCTCCGGCTTGGCCGGCGCGCCCATCACCATCACGTCGATCGGACGCTCGGCCCGGGCCCACAGCTCGCGAGCCCGGGCGAGCAGGTCTTCCCCGGTGTTGTTGGGCAGCCACGCGTCGCCGAAGCGGAGCACGCGGTCGAGCACGGTCGGGCCGTTGCCGCCGACGAGCACCGGCGGATGCGGCCGCTGGGCGGGCTTGGGCCAAGACCAGATGCGCTCGAAGTTGACGTGCTCGCCGTGGTAGCTGGCCTCGTCCTGGGTCCAGATCTCCTTCATCGCCTCGACGCGCTCGGCCATGATCGCCATCCGCAGGCGCGGGTCGGTGCCGTGGTTGAGCATCTCCTCGCGGTTCCAGCCCGCGCCCACGCCGAACTCGAGCCGCCCGCCGGAGAGGTGGTCGACGCTCGCGACCTCCTTGGCGGTGGTGATCGGGTCGCGCTCGATGACCAGGCAGATGCCGCTGCCGACACGCAGCTTCGACGTGGCGGCCGCGGCCATGCTGAGCGCGACGAAGAGGTCGTACGAGTGAAAGTATTTCCGTGGCAGCTCGCCGCCGGCTGGATAGGGGGTTGCGCGACTGGCGGGGATGTGCGTGTGCTCGGGAAAGAACAGCGACTCGTGCCCCCGCTGCTCGACCAGGCGCGCGAGAGTCCCCGGGTCCACGCCATCATGAGTGGCGAAGTAGCCGATGCCGAACTCCACTGCGACGCGAGTCTAGTAAACGCTCGGCGAGCCCACCCGCCAGGCCGGTGCAAGACTTGGGCGGTGCCTCTGGCTGCAGCCTCCCGTGGCCGTGCCCGCCTCGTGCGGGTGAGCACGGCGAGCGTGCTCGTCCTCGCAGGCCTCGCGTGCGCAGCCGGCGCGGCTGGAGCACAGAGCACACGCGCGCCGGGCTCACGCCTTTCGATCCCAGCATCGGCGGATCAGCTCATCGTCGTCTCGAGCGCGACGTACGACCCGCCCGGCTACCTAGCGAGCTTCCAGAGCTTCCAAAGGGCGAACGCGTCCTCGCCCTGGAAGCCCGTGTTCGGAGCCTGGCAGGCCGAGATTGGCTCCGGCGAGCTGCGCGACGTTCGTCGTGAGGGCGACCACGCGACGCCGACCGGCGTGTACCCGTTCGGCCTCACCATGTACGGGAACGAGCCGAATCCCGGCGGCCTGCACGAGGCATACCACCATCTCGTCTGCGGCGATTGGTGGGACGAGGATCCCTTCAGCGCTCTGTACAACCGGTTCGTGCATGTGACCTGCGGGTCGACGCCGGCCTTTGCGGAATGGTCGGAGGCGCTGTGGACCGAGACGAGGGCCTATCCCTACTTCGCGGTGATCGACTACGACGACGACCCGACCATCTCCGGCGCGGACGCGCCCGGCGCTGGGATCTTCCTGCACGCCTGGATGGGAGAACCGACCGAGGGATGCGTGGCGCTGCACATCCCGGATCTCCTGCGCGTGCTGCGCTGGCTGGAGCCCGTGGATCACCCGGTCATCGAGATCGGCACCGATGCCGAGGTCGGCCACGTGCCGCCAGCGCCGGCGGGGCCATAAGCGCCCCTGCGGCTCGAGCGCCGCCTTCGCCAGGATCGCTGGAACCCGCGTGTGTTCACCGCGGATGACGAAGCGCCTGCTCTGGCTACCCGAGCACCGGGAAGCGTCGCTGCTCGGCCAACTCGTCCAGCGTTCGTTGCATGAGCCCGGTGACCGTCTCGTAGACGACATCGACGTCCGGGGTCCGGCCGAACCGCTTGTGCAGGTCGATCGGCTCGAGCACCTCGATCGTGATCTTCGCCGGTAGCGCAACGTGGCCGAAGAAGTCTCCGACGTCGAGGCCCCAGGGCAGCGCCAGCGAAACGGGGAGGACCTTGAGACGGAATCGCCGGTCGAGCGCCAGCGCCCGGGCAAGACGCTCCCCACGCGTGAGGAACAGGGCGGTCTCCTGGCCGCCGATCGAGATGACCGGCACGATCGGCACGCCCGTGTCGAGCGCCAGCCGTACGAACCCGTCGCGTCCGGCGAACTCGATCCGGTGGCCCTGCCAAGACGGCCGGTGCGTCTCCCAGTCCCCACCCGGATAGACGAGCAGAGCAGCTCCGCGGTCGACCGCCGTCCGGGCGTTCTCCCACGTCGCCTCGATCATCCCGTACTTGCGAAGCAGCGACAGCCACGGCGTCCTGATCACGAGGTGGTGGGCGAGCTGGAAGAACGCCCGGTCGACCCCGAAATGCCGATAGAAGCCGAGTGTGAAGGCGAGCGTGTCCGGAGCGACGTTGCCGCCCGAGTGGTTGCCCACCAACAGGACGGGGCCGCGGGCCGGAATCCGAGCCAGACCGCGAATGTCGGGACGGAACCACGCGGCGATGAGCGGCCAAGTCAACGGGAGCGCACGGCGGATGAAGTCCGGGTCGCGCTCCTGCAGCCCCGCTGGGAGGAGCCCGCTCGGCGGTCTCGGCGTCGTCGGCGCAGGAGCAGTGGTTCTGGCCTCAGTCATGCCGAGATCGCTCGGAGTCGGCGCATTGATGCAGTCTCATGGCCTCACCTGGCGCGGCGCATCAGAACAACCCCGCGGCCGTCAGCCCGGAACTACTGAAAAACGGCTGGAGCCCGCCGCGCCGCCGTCCGCGCCCCGCCGCAAGGATGGACGCCGACGAGGAGTGACTGTCAGGCTGACACGGCCCGTGCATGCTCGGGGACCCAGCGCGCCTGGGCGAGAGTGGTGAACTCCGGCCATTGCGTCGCCGGACCGGGAGGCCGGCGCACGAGCTGCGGAAGCCCTCGAGGCAGCTCCGACAGTCGTTCGCCCGCCGGCGACTTTCGCAGGTGGTCGGTCACGGTCTCGACGGCAGTCCTGATCACCTGATTGCGGCGACCCCGACTCATCAGGTTGCTGCCCATAGCGTCGAGATCGTGCACGGTGGGCTGGATGAGCATGACCTCGGCGCCTGCGCCGCGTAGGCGCCCGGCCTCACTCCCCAGCTGCCGGCCGGCGTTCTGGCGTATCGCGTATGCAAGCCCCTCGCCGAGCGTACGGGGCGCTCCCGCATGTAGGGAGGACATCGGGTTGAGAGCAAGCACGAGATCCAGCCCCTCATCCACGAGGACGTCGAGGTTCGAGACGGAGTGCAAGCCGCCGTCGACGTAACGGCGTCCGCCGAGCTCCACGGCCCGAAAGAAGCCGGGAACCGCGCACGAGGCGGCCACCGCGTCCGGCAACTCGACGGTTGGGGCCTCGGCGCTGCCAAATGCCACTCTCCGGCCCGTCTGGTAATCCACCGCCATCGCCCAGTAGTTGGGGTGAGGAGCCCATGGCTCTGCGCACACCCGGCGCACGGTGTCCTTGAGCGGCTCGGTCGAGACGGGGCCAAGAGGCATCCAGCCGGCAAGCAGAGCGGCCGGCGAGTACTTGTAGGGGCGCGCCAGCGCAGAGATCGCCAGGCGCCAGGAGCCAGGCCCCAGCTGTGGGATGCCACGATGCAGGCGGTAGCTTGCACCCGCCGCGCGATCGGCCTCCGACGCAGGCTCGCCATTGACGTCGCGCAATCCCGAGAAGCTTTCGCCTGCCGAGTGCGCGACCATGAACCAGGGGGGCACTCCGCACGCCAACAGCGCTCCAACCATGGCTCCCGCAGAGGTGCCGACGATGTAGTCAGAGCTCCCCGGATCCCAGCCCGTCTCGCGAGCGATCGCGTGCAGGGCGCCCGTCAGCCAAGCTCCTCCGAGCACGCCGCCGGCGCCCAAGACCAGACCAATCCTCGGCCCCTCCATGTCGGTCATTCCCACACATTACCCCGGCGAGCGGCTGGAACGGCATGTCTGACCGAGGCGATCGCATCACCCACGCCTCACGAACAGCCTGCAAATCGAGGGAGGGCGGAGAGCGGAGAGCGGGAGGGCGCCGTGGAGATCCAGCCGATGTTGGCACGGGACGGGACGCCCGCGCAGGCGCTCGAGTCGCTGATCCGTGGATATCCGGACCCAGGTGCGGGATACCCCGGATGAGAAACGAAGCCCCCGCAAATAGCGTTCTTGGGTGAGGAGGGCAGCTTTCGGGAAGTCTCATGCGGAGGCACGCAAATGAGCGAGCACCTCACACCGCTCGACGCGACGTTCTTGGAGTTGGAACAGGCCGATGAGAGCGCGCACATGCACATCGGGGGGGTGCTCGTCTTCGATCCTCTGCCGGACGGCGGCCCGCCCTCGCGCGAGGCGTTGTGCCAGCATCTTGCAAACCGGCTGGGACGGCTGCCGCGCTATGGACAGCGCCTGTCGCAACCGCACACCGGCGGGCTGTCGTGGCCCGAGTGGGAGGACGATCCCGACTTCGACATAGGCAGGCACCTCACCCGCGCGGCACTCCCCGCGCCGGGAGGCTATGAGGAGCTCCAGGAGTGGGCATCGGCTTTCTTCTCCCAGCGGCTGGATCGTCATCGCCCGCTGTGGGAGATGGCGATGGTCGAGGGGCTCGCTGACAGTCGATGGGCCCTTGCACACA
>JASHYF010000225.1 GCA_030043235.1 Solirubrobacteraceae bacterium
GATCGCGTGGAGGAGCTGCTCGCGCTCGCCGTGCGCGGCGGGCGCGCCGAGCTGCACGTCGGCGGGCGCGCCGGTGCCGTCATCGACCGCGGCCAGCTGTCCATGATCAAGCTGCCGCCGCGCGATTGACGGGCCACCGGCCGTAGCTGCCCCGCACCACGCGCCCGGCGCACCCACTACGCGGACCCGCCCCAGCCGCCGGCAGGCGGCTCCATCTAAGTGGATCTCTACACTGCCGTCGTGGCCAGCACCGCGCGCGCCTGGAGCGAGGCCGGACTCGGAGAGGTGCTCGTCAGCGCCGAGGACCTGCAGCGCCGCGTGGCCGAGCTCGGCGAGCAGATCTCGCGCGACTATGCCGGCAGGCGGCTGCTGCTGGTGGGCGTGCTCAAGGGGGCCGTGTTCTTCCTCTCCGACCTCATGCGCTACATCCGCATACCCGTCGAGGTGGACTTCATGGCCGTCGCCTCCTACGGGTCCGCCACCGACGCCTCCGGCGTCGTGCGCATCCTCAAGGACCTCGACGCCGCCATCGAAGACCGCCACGTGCTGATCGTCGAGGACATCGTCGACTCCGGCCTCACGCTCCAGTACCTGCTGCGCAACCTCGGCTCGCGCGGCCCGCGCACGCTCGAGGTGTGCGCGCTGCTCACCAAGCCCGCGCGTCGCAAGGTCGACCTGCCCACGCGCTACGTCGGCTTCGAGATACCCGACCGCTTCGTCGTCGGCTACGGCCTCGACTACGGCGAGCAGCATCGCAACCTCCCGTTCGTCGCCGCGCTCGAGCGCCACATCGACGTTCCCGCCGCCGCTCCAGGCCGCGCCTAGCGCTCGGAACGGCCAAAGGCGCATGGTACGCTAGATCCCCGGCGCCCATCACCTCAGACCGCGCCGAGACCCCCATTAACGAGCCATGAGCCGTTTCTTCAAGAGCGCCGCCTTCCCGATCCTGCTGGTCGTCGTGCTCGCGTTCCTCGCCGTCAAACTCGTCGGCAACAGCTCCAGCAACCATCGCCCGCACACCTACCAGACGCTCGTCGCCGAAGAGCTGCCCAAAGGCGAGGTCGAATCGGTTGAGTTCAAGAACAAAGGCAAGGCCCTCGAAGTCAAGCTCAACAGCAAGGGCGACAAGGAAAGCTACGAAATCGGCTATGTCGAACAGGCCGCGCCCGAACTGATCAAGGAACTCAAAGCCGACGGCGTCAAGTTCAACGTCGAATCCGAAAAGAGCAGCGCGCTGCTCGGGCTGCTCACCTACATCCTCCCCTTCGCCCTGTTCCTCGGCTTCTGGATCTTCATCATGAACCAGGTCCAGGGGGGAGGATCGAAAGTCATGTCGTTCGGCAAGTCGCGCGCCAAGCGCATGTCCGCCGACTCGCCCAAGATCACCTTCCGCGACGTCGCCGGCGTCGACGAGGCCGTCGAGGAGCTCCACGAGATCAAGGAATTCCTCGAGAACCCCAAGAAGTTCCAGGCGCTCGGCGCGCGCATCCCCACCGGCGTGCTGCTCTACGGGCCGCCCGGCACCGGCAAGACGCTGCTCGCCCGCGCCGTCGCCGGGGAGGCCGGCGTGCCGTTCTTCTCCATCTCCGGCTCCGACTTCGTGGAGATGTTCGTCGGCGTCGGCGCCTCGCGCGTGCGCGACCTGTTCGAGCAGGCCAAGCAGAACAGCCCCTGCATCATCTTCATGGACGAGATCGACGCCGTCGGGCGCCACCGCGGCGCCGGCCTCGGCGGCGGCCACGACGAGCGCGAGCAGACGCTCAACCAGCTGCTCGTCGAGATGGACGGCTTCGAGGCCAAGGACAACATCATCATGATCGCCGCCACCAACCGGCCCGACATCCTCGACCCCGCGCTGCTGCGCCCCGGGCGCTTCGACCGCCAGATCGCCGTCGACCGCCCCGACCGCAAGGGCCGCGCGAAGATCCTCGAGGTGCACACGCGCGGCAAGCCGCTCGCCAAGGTCATCGACATCGACGCGCTCTCCGGGCAGACGCCCGGCTTCACCGGCGCCGACCTGTCCAACCTCATCAACGAGGCCGCCCTGCTCGCCGCCCGCACCGGCAAGCGCGAGATCGGCCAGGAGGAGCTCGAGGAGGGGATCATGCGCGTGATCGCCGGCCCCGAGAAGAAGACGCGCGTGATGAGCGAGAAAGAGCGGCTCATCACCGCCTACCACGAGATGGGCCACGCGCTCGTCGGCCACTTCCTCGAGCACTCCGACCCCGTGCACAAGATCTCCGTCATCTCCCGCGGGCAGGCGCTCGGCTACACCATCTCCATGCCCCAGGAGGACCGCTTCCTCACCACCCGCGCCGAGCTCGAGGACACCATGGCCATGACCCTCGGCGGGCGGGCCGCCGAGGAGCTCGTCTTCGGCGAGATCACCACCGGCGCCTCCAACGACCTCGAGAAGGTCACCGCCACCGCCAAGCAGATGGTCATGCGCTTCGGCATGAGCGAAAAGCTCGGCCCGCGCGTGTTCGGCCACGACCACGGCCAGCCGTTCCTCGGGCGCGAGTTCTCCACAGAGCCCGACTACTCCGACGAGAT
>JASHYF010000226.1 GCA_030043235.1 Solirubrobacteraceae bacterium
GCATGCCGTCCCTGCTCGATCGTGCGCTGAACGTCGGCGAGGCCAAGAAGTTCAAGGGATATCAGAAGCGCGTCGCGCTGATCAACGCCTTCGAGGCTGAGCTCGAACACGACAGCGACGCGGAGCTGCGCGAGCGGATGAGCGAGCTGCGCACGCGCGCCGCCGATGGCGAGGACCTGGGCGCGCTGCTGCCGGAGTGCTTTGCGATCGTGCGCGAGACGGGCAAGCGCACGATGGGGATGCGCCACTTCGACGTGCAGCTGATCGGCGGCATGGCGCTGCACGAGGGCCACATCGCCGAGATGAAGACCGGCGAGGGCAAGACGCTGACGGCCACGCTTGCGGTCGTGCTGAACTCGCTGGCGGTGCGTGACGCCAAGCCGCACGCCGACGGGCAGGGGGACTCCGCACAAGCGGGCTCCGCCGCGGCGGAGCCGCAGCGCAAGGGCGTGCACGTGGTGACCGTCAACGACTACCTTGCGCGCCGCGACGCGGAATGGATGAGCCCGATCTACGACGCGCTGGGCGTGAGCGTGGGGGTGCTGGCGAACCAGCAGCCCTACGAGGAGAAGCAGCGCGCGTACGCGTGCGACGTGGTGTACGGCACCAACTCGGAGTTCGGCTTCGACTACCTGCGCGACAACATGGCCAAGGACATCGCCGAAAAGGTCCAGCGCGGCCACGCGTTCGCGATCGTGGACGAGGTCGACAACATCCTGATCGACGAGGCGCGCACGCCGCTGATCATCTCCGGGGCGCCCGAACAGGCGGCCGACCTGTACGTGAAGTTCGCCCGCCTGGCACCCCAGCTGAAGCTCGGCAAGACGCCGGAAGGCATGGATCCGCGCTCGAAGAAGCAGTTCATGGCGGACTTCGACTACGAGATCGACGAGAAGCAGAAGACGGTGGCGATCACCGAGCAGGGCGTCGCGAAGGCCGAGCGCTTCCTCGGCATCGACCACCTGTACCGCGCGGAGAACGGGCACCTCGTCAACCACCTGATCCAGGCGCTGCGCGCCGACTCGCTGTACAAGCGCGACGTGGACTACGCGGTGATCGACGGCGAGGTGAAGATCATCGACGAGTTCACCGGGCGCATCCTCGACGGCAGGCGCTGGTCGGAAGGCCTGCACCAGGCGGTGGAGGCGAAGGAGCGCGTGCCGATCCAGGAGGAGAACCAGACGCTCGCGACCATCACCTACCAGAACTACTTCCGCCTGTACGACAAGCTCGCGGGCATGACCGGCACGGCGCTGACGGAGGCGACCGAGTTCATGAAGATCTACAAGCTCCCGGTCGTGCAGATCCCCACGAACATGCCGATGATCCGCGAGGACCGCAACGATCAGGTGTACAAGACCAAGGAGGGCAAGTGGAACGCGGTGACCAAAGAGATCGTCGCGCGCCACGAGAACGGGCAGCCGGTGCTCGTGGGGACGATCTCGGTTGAGGTCTCCGAACTGCTGTCGCAGAGGCTGACCAAGCAGGGGGTCAAGCACACGGTGCTGAACGCCAAGCCCGAGCACGCCGCGCGCGAGGCGGACATCGTGGCCGAGGCCGGACAGCCGGGCGGGGTGACGATCGCCACGAACATGGCGGGTCG
Organism: Solirubrobacteraceae bacterium; assembly: GCA_030043235.1. Classification (GTDB taxonomy): domain Bacteria; phylum Actinomycetota; class Thermoleophilia; order Solirubrobacterales; family Solirubrobacteraceae; genus Palsa-744. The sequence goes on from JASHYF010000226.1 coordinate 1,604, forward strand.
TGGCGTGGACATCAAGCTCGGCGGCAACCCCGAGCACCTGGTCGCCCAGCAGCTCGCGCGCGAAGGCGTCAAAGCGGACGAGGACGCGGAGGAGTACGAGCGGCGCATGACGGAGGTGCTGCCCGCGCTCGAACGCGAGGTGCAGGAACACCGCGAGCGCGTGGTGGCGGCGGGCGGCCTTTTCATCTGCGGCACCGAGCGCCACGAGTCCAGGCGCATCGACAACCAGCTGCGCGGTCGCTCCGGGCGCCAGGGCGACCCGGGAGAGTCGCGCTTCTTCCTATCCGCCGAGGACGACCTCGTGCGGCTGTTCGCCGGCGACCGCATCTACCGCATCCTCGACAAACTCGGCGGCGTGGACGAGGAGGGCAACGAGGAACCGATCGAGGCGAGCATGCTGTCCAAGCAGATCGAGAAAGCGCAGAAGAAGGTCGAGGAACAGAACTTCCTGATCCGCAAGCGCGTGCTCGAATACGACGACGTGATGAACGAGCAGCGGCGCGTGATCTACGCCTACCGCGACGAGGTGCTCGAAGGGCGCCCGATCGGCGAGGAGGCACGCGACCAGGTGGCGAAGGTGATCGAGCGCACGATCGACCAGTACACGGAAGCCGACTACATCGAGGACTGGGACCTCGACGGCATGTTCACGGCGCTCGGTCAGTTGTTCCCGCTGGACCTCACGAGCGAGGACCTCGACCGCAACGCCACCGACCGCGAGACGCTGACAGAGCGCATCGTGGAGGAGGCGATGGAGCGCTACAACGCGCGCGAGCAGGCTCTCGGCGAGGAGTTGATGGGCGCGCTCGAGCGCTTCCTGCTGCTGCAGATCATCGACGAACGCTGGCGCGAGCACCTGTTCGACATGGAATACCTGCGCGAAGGCATCGGCCTGCGCGGCATCGCCCAGCTCGACCCGCTGGT
>JASHYF010000227.1 GCA_030043235.1 Solirubrobacteraceae bacterium
CGGCGGCGGCGAGGAGCTCCTCGCCGAGGGCGAGCTGACGGTGCCGGGCGCGGAGCGCTGGTGGCCGCACACTCACGGCCAGCCCTCCCTGCACGACGTGCGAGTGCTGGTGGGCATGGGCGAGAACGGGACAGAGGAGATCGTCGTGCGCGCCGGGCGCGTGGGCTTTCGCGAGCTCGCCCCGGGCGCCTCGTCAGAGCACGAGCTCGAGCGCGACGGATTGGACTTGCACGTCAACGGAGTGGCGGTGTTCGCCCGCGGCGCGGTGTGGACGCCGGCCGACATCGTCTCGATGGCCCCCTCCGAGGCCGAGCTGCGCACGCGCCTGGAGCGCGTGCGCGCGGCGGGGATGAACATGCTGCGCATTCCCGGCACCGCCGCATACGAGACGAGCGCCTTCCACGACCTGTGCGACGAGCTCGGGATCCTGGTGTGGCAGGACTTCATGTTCGCCAACCTCGACTACCCGATCGGCGATCCCGCCTTCCGCGAGACGGTCCAGCGCGAGGCCCGCTCGGTGCTGGAGGCGATCGCCGGCCGGGCGAGCCTGGCGGTCCTCTGTGGCAACAGCGAGATCGAGCAGCAGGTCGCGATGCTCGGGCTCGACCCGGCGCTCGGCCGCGGCGAGCTGTTCGGAGAGCTGCTGCCCGAGCTGATCGCCGCAAGCGGCTGCGACGCGGTCTACTTTCCCTCGGCGCCGTGCGGCGGCGAGCTGCCGTTCCGTCCCGATCGGGGAGTCGCCAACTACTACGGCGTGGGCAGCTACCGCCGCCCGCTCGAGGACGCCCGCCGCGCGCACGTGCGCTTCGCGTCCGAGTGCTTGGCGTTCTCGAACGTGCCGGACGCGGAGGTGATCGAGCAGATGGCGGAGCCGGGCCAGCCCCCGCTCACCGTCAACGACCCCGCGTGGAAGGCGGGAGTCCCGCGCGACGCCGGAGTGGGCTGGGACTTCGAAGACGTCCGCGACCACTACCTGGCGACGCTGTACGGGCTCGACGCCGGCGAGCTGCGCAGGGTCGGGCAGGAGCGCTACCTGGAGCTCTCGCGCATGCTCACGGGCGAGATCATGGCGGAGGTCTTCGGCGAGTGGCGGCGCGCGGGCTCACCCTGCGGTGGCGCGCTCGTGCTGTGGCTCGGCGACCTGCTGCCGGGGGCCGGCTGGGGCGTGCTGGACCATCGCGGCGAACCCAAGGTCGCTTATCACTATCTGCGCCGCGCGCTCGCGCCGGTCGCCGTGTGGACGATCGACGAGGGCCTCGGTGGAGTCGTGGCGCACGTGGCGAACGACCTTCCGCAGCCGCTCGAGGCCGAGCTGCGGGTCGCGCTCTACAGCGACGGCGAGCGGCCCGCGGGCGAGGCGCGCACGCACATCGCCGTGCCGGCGCACGGGCAGGCGGCGTGGAACCTCGAGACCATGCTCGGGCACTTCGTGGACGTCGGCTGGGCCTTTCGCTTTGGACCGCCCGCCCAGGATGCGATCGTGGTGAGCCTCATCGCGCGCGACACGCGTGAAGCCAACGCAAGTGAAGCCGATGCCGCTGTCATCTCTCAAAGCGTGCGCTTCCCGGTGCGACGGCCACTGCGCCGGGAACTTCCCGAGCAGCTGGGGCTGACCGCGCGCGCGCGCTCTCTCGACGAGGGCAGGGTCGAGCTCGAGCTCGCGAGCCGGCGGCTCGCCTACGGCGTGCGGGTGGATATGCCCGGCTATGTGGCCGCGGACGACTGCTTCACGCTGGAGCCGGGTGTTGTGCGGCGGCTGACGTTGTTCGCGCGCGAGCCGCTCCAGACGCCCGCCGCGCCGGCGCTGCTAGCAGTGAATATGCGGGGGCGCGTCAGGGCTACGCTGGAGGCTTGAGCAACATGCGAGACTCCCCGCGCGGGCGGCCTCTCTACCTGGGTGCCGGAGCGGAGCGCTGCTTCGCGCTGTTCCACGAGGCCGCCGTCTCCGCCGAGCGCAGCGCCGTGCTCTTGTGCCCACCGTTCGGATGGGATGACATCTGCTCGTACCGCAGCCGCCGCGCCTGGGCCGAAGAGCTCGCGCGCGCCGGGCACCCGACGCTGCGCATCGACCTCCCCGGCAGCGGCGACAGCGCCGGCGGACCACGCGATCAGGGGCGTGTGTCCGCATGGACGCACGCGGTCCTCGATGCCGGCGAATGGCTGCTTCACGAAAGCGGCGCCGTGCGGCTCGCGGCCATCGGCATCGGCCTCGGCGGCCTGATCTCCGCACGCGCCGCGCTCGAATGCGGACCGATCGAGGAACTCGTCCTGTGGGCCGCCCCCAGCCGCGGGCGTGCGCTCGTGCGCGAGCTGCGCGCTTTCTCCCGCGTGGAGCTCGCCAAGGTGCTCGACCCCGAGCAGGACCAACCGCCGGCGCAGGCAGCGGAAGAGGCCGAGCTGGCACCCAACGGCTACCTGCTCAGCGCCGGCACCGTAGGAGAACTCGAGCGGCTCGAGCTGGATGCGCTCGCGACGGCCGCAGCCCCGGCGCCTGTCGACGGACGTTCGACGCCGGCCTCGAGCGTGCGGCGCGTGCTGCTGCTCGCACGCAATCGGTTGATGCCCGACGCCCGCCTGGTGTCAGCCTTCGAGCTGGTCGGGGCGTCCGTGACGGTCGCCGAGGGCCCCGGCTACGGGCCGATGATGCTCGAGCCCCAGGAAGCCCGTCCCCCCACTGAGGTGTTCGCCATCGTGGGCGCTTGGCTGGCGCGCGCCGGCGAGCAGGCGAGCGGCGGGGATCACGCCGGGGACGAGCGGACGCGTGGCGAGCGTCCGCGCAGCGGCGAGCAGGCGAGCGGCGGGGATCACGCTGGGGACGAGCGGACGCGTGGCGAGCGTCCGCGCAGCGGCGAGCAGGCGACCGGCGGGGATCACGCTGGGGACGAGTGGACGCGTGGCGAGCGTCCGCGCAGCGGCAAGCAGGCGACCGGCGCGGATCACGCTGGGGACGAGTGGAC
>JASHYF010000228.1 GCA_030043235.1 Solirubrobacteraceae bacterium
CCGCCGCCCATGGTCGAGACCGCCTCCAAAAACTATTTGACGATCGCCCTCGAGGAGGTTGCCGCGGGCAAGATGAAGTACCACTACAGGTAGCCGTGGGCCGGCGCGAGGCGGCGTCCTCGGTCGCTCGCGTGCTCAGCACGCCACGCTCTCTGCGTCCTTGCCTCGCTTGACCCACGACTCCCTGTAGGCGCAAAGCTCCCGCCAACGCTTGCCCGCGCCCCCCAGGCGCTCTACAACCTGAGTCATGTCCCGCATCCTGCTCGGCGTCAGCGGCGGCATCGCCGCGTACAAGGCGCTCGAGCTCGTGCGCCTCGCGACAGCCGCCGGGCACGCGGTGCGCGTCGTGCAGACGCCCGCCAGCCGGCGCTTCGTCGGCACGGCGTCGTTTGCCGCGCTCACCGGCGCGCCGGTGCTGGTGAGCGAGTTCGAGCACGACCCTGCGCGCGGCGCCTTTCCCGGCCAGGCGCCGCCGGCGCACGAGCCGATCGGCCACCTGCAGCTCGTGGCCAACGCCGACGCCTACCTGATCGCGCCGGCCTCCGCCAACACCCTCGCGAAGCTCGCCGCCGGCCTCGCCGACAACCTCCTCACGAGCTGCGCGCTCGCCGCCCACTGCCCGCTGCTCGTGGCGCCGGCGATGAACAACCGCATGTACGAGCATCCCGCCACGCAGGCAAACCTCGCGACGCTGCGCGAGCGGGGCGTCATCGTCGTCGAGCCCGAAGCCGGCCGGCTGGCCTCCAGGGGCGAGCAGGGGATCGGGCGCCTGGCCGAGCCCGCACGGCTGCTCGCCGCCTGTGAGGCCGCGCTCGCGAGCCCGCGCCAGGGCCTCGCGGGCGTGAAGGTGCTCATCAGCGCCGGGGGCACGCGCGAGCCGATCGACAGCGTGCGCTTCATCGGCAACAGCTCCTCCGGGCGCATGGGCCTGGCGCTCGCGCAGGCCGCGAACCGACGCGGCGCGCGGGTCACGGTTGTGGCCGCCAACGTCGCCCTGCCCACACCAGACGGCGTTCGCCGCCGCGACGTCGTCACCGCCGCCGAGCTCCAGCAAGCCTGCGAGCAGGAGTTCGGCGACTGCGACGTGCTGCTGATGGCCGCCGCCGTCGCCGACTTCACCCCCGCGCACACCAGCGACGGCAAGCTCGAGAAGGCCGAACGCGAGCGCCTGCAGATCGAGCTCCAGCCCACCGCCGACGTGCTCGCCGGGCTGTCAGCGCGTCGCCGCGAAGGGCAGACGCTCGTCGGCTTCGCCGCCGAGCACGGCGATCGCGCCCTCGAACGTGCGCGCGGCAAGCTCCTCGACAAGCGCCTCGACGCGATCGTCGTCAACGACATCTCGCGCGCCGACGTCGGCTTCGACGTCGATCACAACGAGGTCACGATCATCAGCGCCGCGGGCGAGCGCCACGTGCCGCGCGCGAGCAAGGCGCAGGTCGCCGAGGCGATCCTCGACGCCGTCGAGAGCCTGCGGCCGAGCGGTTAAGCTGGTCGGATGGAGAGCGTGTACGACCTCTACCAGCGCGGCTGCGAGCTGCTCCACCACGGCGACCACCAAGCCGCGATCGTGCCGCTCAGCAAGGCGCGCGACCTCGAGCCGGACAAGACGTCCATCCGCGAGGCGCTCGGGCGGGCGCTGTTCCACGCACAGCACTACGAAAGCGCCGCCGCCGAGTTCCACGCGATCGCCTCGCAGGCGCCGACCAACGACTATGCGCTGTTCTGCCTGGGGCGCTCGATGCAATTGCTGGGACGCCATCGCGAGGCGCGCGGGCCGCTTGCGCTCGCCTGCTCGCTGGCACCCGAGCGCGCCGACTACCGGCTGTACCGCGACCGTGCTCGCCGCGACGCCGCATCCTCCCCGGAGGGGGAGCGCGCCTGAGGGCGCTATGCGCGCAGGCGCCGCTGCTATGCTCGAACGACAGCTTTCGTGCCCGCGCGCACGCGCCGGCAGCAGTACCGAGAGTGGGCGCACGCCCGCTTTTTTTGCGTAAGGAGCAAGGTTTTGAGCACGCTGCAGACAGACATAGAAGGGCGTCTCGCCCAGCGCGAGCCGGACATCGAGGTGCTCCTCGCCGAGGTCTCCGGCGGGCGCTGCCTGCGCGTGTTCATCGACCATCCCGACGGTGTCACGCTGGCGATGTGCGAACGCGTCACATTGGCGCTGAACGACCTGCGCGAGCGCTATTCGCTCGAGGTCTCCTCGCCAGGGCGCGAGCGGCCGCTGACCAAGCCCGCGCACTTCCGCCGCTTCGTCGGGCGGCGCGCGCGCGTGCGCATGCGTCAGGCGCGGCCGGGCGCCCAGCACGATGGGCGCACGCGCCAAAGCTTCACGGGGGAGCTGGTGGGGGCCTCTGAGCAGGAGGTCATGCTGGCAGCCGACGGGGGCATCATCGCGATCCCCTACTCGGAGATACGCCGTTCGAACCTGATCGAGGATTAAGGAGTCCGTCGCCAATGTCACGAGAAATACTCGAGGCGATGCACGCGCTCGCCCGCGAGAAGGGGATCGAGCCGGAGAAGCTCATGGTCGCGCTCGAGGACGCGCTCCTGTCCGCCTACAAGAAGCAGCCCGGCTCGGCCAAGTACGCGCGCGTGGAAATGGACCGCGACACCGCCGACTTCCGCGTCATCGAACTGAAAATCCCCGAGCGCCTGGAGGCGCACCTGATCGTCGAGACGATCGACGAGGAAACCACCATCGACCCCGAGACCGGGGAGATGCGCGAACCCGAGGAACCGGAAATCGACCCCAAGAAGTTCGCCGAATACCGCGATCAGATAGGCGAGGAAGACGTCACACCCGACGACTTCGGGCGCATCGCCGCGCAGACCGCCAAGCAGGTGATCCTGCAGCGCATCCGCGAGGCCGAGCGCGACATGATGTACGAGGAGTACCGCGACCGCGTCGGCGAGCTCATCACCGGCATCGTCCAGCAGTCCGACTCGCGCTACACGCTCGTGCAGCTGCGCGAACGCGTGGAGGCGCTGCTGCCCAAGTCCGAGCAGGTCGAGGGCGAGCGCTACGACCACTCGCAGCGCATCAAGGCCGTCATCAAGGAGGTCTCGCCGTCCACCAAGGGCCCCGCCATCATCGTCTCCCGCCGTGACCCCGAGCTGATCAAGAAGCTGTTCGAGCTCGAGGTCCCCGAGATCGCCGACGGGCTCGTCGAAATCGCGAACGTCGCGCGCGAGCCCGGCTACCGCTCGAAGATCGCCGTCGTCTCCCACACCGACGGCGTCGACCCCGTCGGCGCGTGCGTCGGCCCGCGCGGCTCGCGCGTGCGCATGGTCGTCTCCGAGCTGCGCGGCGAGAAGATCGACATCATCCCCTTCAACGACGAGCCCGCGCGCTTCGTCGCCAAGGCGCTCTCGCCGGCGCGCGTGCGCGAGGTGCTCGTCGACGACGACGCCAAGCAGGCCACCGT
>JASHYF010000229.1 GCA_030043235.1 Solirubrobacteraceae bacterium
AGGCGAGCGAGGCGGCGGAGCTCGTCTTCATATTTTGTGACGGTCTCGCGCCCCAGTTTCTCGAGTTCTTGGATGCGGGTGTGGCTGGCGTCGTCCATCGCCCACGGTCCGGGCAGCGTGGGCTGGTAGCGCCAGAAGCGCGGCCCGCCGCCCACCAGCTCGCGCGGCAGCGTCGATTCCCACCATCGTTGGCCGGCCGGCGGCGCCCCTGCGTTGAGGATCATGTGCGCGCACTCGCTGGCGCTGTCGGTCTGACCGTCCAGCATCGCCTCGAGCAGGGCCTCGCCGCCCTTGTGCGGGCGCAGCCAGCCGATGACCCCGCCCCGGCCGTATTCGAGCGGCTGCTCCCACGAGCCCGTGCCGAGCGAGAGCATCAGCAGCGTTGCGGGCTCCAGCGGCGCGGGCGGGTCGCTGCGTCGCAGCGCGAGGCTGATGGCGGCGAGCGCGGGGTTGCCGGCGTACACGCCGCCATCGACGAAATGCGCGTCCTCGACGTGCTCGGGGTTGAAGTAGGTGGGCGCGGCGGCGCTGGCGAGCGCCACGTCCACCATCTTCAGCTCGGAGGTCGGGGGCTCGATCGCACGCGCGCCCGGCGCGTCCCAGCGCGTGAACAGGCGTGGCTTCACGTGCTTGGTGTCATAGGAGGCGATCAGCACGTCCGTGCACGCTTCGGCCAGCTTGGCCTCGCCGAGCAGCGCCGGCTCGCTGAGCGGCGCCCGCACCTGCGCGAGGCGGTACTTGGGACAGAGCACCGCGAAGGGGTCGAGGATCCGTCGCAGCAGCGGCCGCGAGAAGATCGCGGGCCCGTTGTCCTCGTAGATCGTCAGCGCCTCGGCGGCCGTGAGCTTGGGGCGGTCCTGCTCGCCGGGGACGGTGAGCGCGGCTGTGAGCAGCCCGCCGGTGGAGGTGCCGGCGATGAGATGGAAGCAGTCGGCGATGCGCGGCTGCTCGATGCCGCGGCCGTGCCAGGCACGAGCCGTCTGCTCGCCGGCTTCGCCGAGCGCCTGCGCGAGGAACCCTTCGAGCGCGTCGAGCAGGACGGCGGGGATGATGCCGCGGATCCCGCCGCCGTCGATGGCGAGGATGCGGAAGCTCGTGTCGCATGATGGCTCCACCTCGCTCTGCGGGCGTGCGCGCGCGCTTGGCGGCGCATCTCTCGAGTGCTCCTCCAGCTCGTCTGACATCCGCACTACCCCTTCTCTCGCCGGCGCGGGAGTCCAGTATTGCGAATCGCCGGACGCGGCGCGAGGCAGTGGCGAGGCCGCGCCGCACGTGGTCCTAGGGCGCCCGGCGAGCTCTCTCGATCTCGCTCACGTGCTCGACGTTGGCACGGTCGTCGCGCTCGCGGCTGGCCTCGCCGGCGAACCACGCGTCGAGGATCTCGTGCAGCTCGGCGTGCGAGGTCGAACGCAGGCTGAGCGCGAGCACGTTCGCGTCGTTCCAGCGGCGCGCGCCCGCGGCGGTGGCGGCGTCGGCACACAGCGCTGCGCGCACGCCATGCACCTTGTTGGCGGCGATCGACGCGCCCGTGCCCGTCCAGCAGCACACGACCGCTTGCTCGGCGCGCCCGTCGGCGACGTCGCGAGCGGCCAGCTCCGACGCCCACGCCCAGTCCTCGCGCTCGCCATCGGCGAGCGCCCCGTGGCGCAGCGTGACGTGTCCGCGGCGCTCCAGCTCGCCGACGAGCTCGCCCGCGACCCCGGTCAGCTCGTCACATGACACCGACACGCGCATCAGCGAGCCTCCCCCAGGCCCCGCGCGAGCCCTCCGCGGTGCTGCTGTTTCGCCCCGCCGTGCTCCTGTTTCGCGTCGTGCGCCGCCTCGCCGTCGTGCGCGCGATGCCCATCCGGCCCAGCGCCGGTCGTGCGCGCGTGTGTGACCCATTCGAGGAACAGCCTGTGCAGGCGATCGTCGCCGCCGAGCTCCGCGTGGAAGGACACGGCCAGCATCGAGCCCTGGCGCGCGGCCACCGGGTGGCCGTCGACTTCGCCGAGGATCTCCACGTCGGCGCCGTGCTCGGCGACCCAAGGAGCGCGGATGAAGATGCCCCGGATGGGCGGGCCGCCGATGCCCCGCACGCTCACGTCCGCCTCGAAGCTCCTGATCTGGCGGCCGAACGCGTTGCGCTCGGCGCGCATGTCCACGAGGTCGAGGTGTTCGCGGTCGAGCATGATCAGCCCCGCGCACGAACCGAGGATCGGGGTGCCCCGGTGGGCGAGCGCGCGCAACGGCTCGGCGAGGCCCTCGCGCGCGATCCCGAGCGTCATCGTCGTGGACTCGCCGCCGGGGATCACCAGACCGTCGAGCCCCTCCAGGTCGGCGGGTACGCGCACCTCGCGCGTGTCCGCGCCGAGCCGTGCGAGCACGCGCTCGTGCGCCTCGAAGCCCCCCTGCAGTGCGAGGACTCCAACGAGCGGCTTCGCCGTCGGCGTCGGCGGCGCCCCGGGGTCTACCACCCGCGCTGGGCGAGCAGCTGCTCACCCTCGAGCTTGGAGCTCTCGAGGCTGGCCATGGCGGTGCCGAGGCCGCGGGAGGCGCGGGCGACGCGCTCGGCGTCCTGCCAGTGGGTGGTGGCCTCGACGATGGCGCGGGCGCGAACGGGCGGGTCCTCGGCCTTGAAGATGCCCGAGCCGACGAACACGCCCTCGGCGCCGAGGGCCATCATCAGCGCGGCGTCGGCGGGCGTGGCGATGCCGCCGGCACAGAACAGCACGACCGGCAGGCGGCCTTCGCGGGCGACGTCGCGGACGATGTCGAGGGGCGCGGCGATGTCCTTGGCGGCGCTCGCGAGCTCGTCCTCGCCGAGCGTCGTCAACCGCCGGATCTCGCCGGTGATGCGGCGCATGTGGCGGACGGCCTCCACGATGTCGCCGGTGCCGGCCTCGCCCTTGGAGCGGATCATGGCGGCGCCCTCGCCGATGCGCCTGAGCGCCTCGCCGAGGTTGGTGGCGCCACATACGAACGGCACCTTGAAGTCCCACTTGTCGATGTGGTTTGCCTCGTCGGCGGGCGTGAGCACCTCCGACTCGTCCACGTAGTCGACCTCCAGCGCCTGCAGCACGCGCGCCTCCATGAAGTGGCCGATGCGCGCCTTGGCCATCACGGGGATGGTGACCGCCGCTTGGATGCCGGCGATCATCTCCGGGTCGGACATGCGCGCGACGCCGCCGTCGCGGCGGATGTCCGCGGGCACGCGCTCGAGCGCCATCACGGCGGCCGCGCCGGCGTCCTCGGCGACCTTCGCCTGATCGGGAGTGACCACGTCCATGATCACCCCGCCCTTGAGCATCTCGGCGAGGCCGCTCTTGACCCGGAATGTCGCCTCCTCGCGCATGTCTTCAGTTTGACAGCACGCCCGCGTTGTGGCAGGCAGAGTCTGGGACAATCGCGCGATGTCACGCAGCGCCAGCGCTCTGCG
>JASHYF010000230.1 GCA_030043235.1 Solirubrobacteraceae bacterium
GGCGAACCCGTCGTCACCCACCAGGCGCTCCAGCCGGTCACCGCCGGCGCCCCGGTCACTCCCGCAGGCGCGCTCGCAGCCGCTGCAGCCGCCGCGCACCCCCGGCGCCATCACGCGGCGCGTACGAAGGCGCCCGCCAAGGTGCTCGTCGCGGCCACGCCCGTCACAGCGACCGCGCCCGCCACGACCAGCCCAGCCTTGGTCGCCCTCCCGGCCACGGGCACCACCTCCGCCGCCTCCGCGCCCTCCGCTGTCGCGCCGGCTCGCGCCGCAAACCCAGCCGCTCCGACCACCGAAGTCACCAGCCAGACAACCGAACTGCCGGCCTCCGCCACGAGCGTGCCGTCCAGCGCCTCGGGCCCGGAAACCACGACGAGCGGCTCGCCCACCACAACCACAACCACAACCACAGCCACCACAACCACACCCACAACGCCCACCACCACAGCGCCGGCGGACGCGCCGCCCATCACCGCGACCAAGTCCACGACGACCGAAGCCGCGCCCGCGCCGGCGGCTGGGTCGCGCACCCACACCGCCGCGCCGAAGGCGCATGCCAAGCCAGACGACGGCGGCACCCCCGCATCCGCCGGTCAAACCGCCGGGCATCCTCGCGCGGCGGTCCGCCCGGAAAGCAAGCGGAGGAGCGCCCGCCGCTAGCCGAGCGTGAGCGTCTTGAGCGGGCGCAGCAGCACCCCCGACCCGCCCACTTCGAGCGCTGAAAGCACCGACGGGGTGGCCGTGGGCGAGCTCAGCATCGACACCACCACCCCGGTCCGCGGGTGCGCCTGCGGCAGCGTGAACAGCAGATCGCGTCCCCACACCTGTCCGCCGTGCAGCTCCGCGGTGAACACCACCTGGTAGCCGATCAGAGTGTTGTTCACCTTCGCCTTGCCCTCCGCGCGCAGCGCGAAGTCGCGGTATCGGCGCGCGAGCGCGCGGATGAAGCCATTGGCATACAGCGGCATCTCGCCCTGCACAGCGCCCGCGTACGCCGGCAGCGTCAGTGGGTCGACCGCGTAGGAGTACCTGAGCGCGCCGTCGGGATAGCGGCTCTCGACCTTCACGTAGCCCGCCGGGTCGGGCGCCACGCGGTACAGGTCTCTGTATTCGAAGCTGAACGGCACGCTCCCCCCGTGCGAGTAGCTCGCGTTCTCGAGCGTCAGCCCCGCCGCCACCAGCGCCAGCGTCAGCCCCACGCCCGCCAGCACAACGAGCATGCGCGCAGGCCGCGACGCCGCGCGCCAGCGGGGTGCCAGCAGCTGGCCCAGGCTCGGGCCGTACTCGGGCTTCATGCGCGCCCGCGCCATCGCGGTCACGCGGTCATTCCCCGATCGAGAACAGCGCCTCCAGGTCATGGCGCGAATACGCCGCGAACGCCACCATCGTCTGCGTGCGCACGACCCCGGACAGCCCGCCGATGCGTCCCGTCACCACGTCTGCGAGCTGCTCGTGGTCGGGCACCCGCACGATCGCCACGAAGTCCCACTCGCCCGTGACCGAGTACGCCTCCGCGACGCCCTCGACGTCCGCGAGCGCGCCTCCCAGACTCGACAGCGCATCGCGCTCCGCCTCGATCAGCACCACCGCGTTGGTCATCGTCATCGCGCGCGCATCCTACGTGCCGGGCGGGCCACGCCCCGTGCCGGGCGGGCCACCCCCCGTGCCGGGCGGGACATCCTACGTGCCGGGCGCGCCACGCCCCGTGCCGGGCGGGCCATCCTACGTGCCGGGCGCGCTCATCCTACGTCTCGAGCGCGCTCATCCTGTACATGCCCAGGCCCACGGCCAGGCCCAGCGCGCCGCCCACCAGCCCCGCCAACCAGCTCGCCTCCGGGCGCGCGAACGGCATCGCCAGCAGCAGCGCCGCGAGCGCCCCCGCGCCCAGGAGATCGCCCTCACGGTAGGCGCCGGCACGCATGGCGTCGAGGTCCGGCGCCGCCCACGCCGCCAGCAGCGCAAGCGCCGCGCCGTTGCCGCCGCTCACCAGCGGGTAGCGGTAGGCCGCCTCCGCCACCAACGCACCGGTCGCGCCGGCGCCCAGGAACAGGGCCAGCACCGCCACCGGCCCGTGGCGGCGCTCGAACAGCCAGCCGAAGATCGCGATCGTGAGGATCGCCACGAATGCGTACCAGCCGTCGAGGTAGGCGAGCGGGTTGGTCAGCAGCTTCCACCATTCGCCGTGCAACGGGCCTTCGATCGCCAAGTGCGGGTACGTCTGCGGTTCCGCGCGCGCCACCACCCACGCAGCGCAGCTTGCCGCCACCAGCGCGATCGTCGCGTACGGGCGCTCCGCCGCCCAGCGGCTGGGGCCGGCCGTCCGTGTGCGCGCCGGAACCGCGCGCAGTGCGGGACGGCCGAACAGACCTCGGGCGCGGCCGCGCAGCGTGCGCCTCGACGCGTTCGCCGGCGGCAGCTTGGGGGCGCGCCTGCGCAGGCGGTTGCCGCAGTACGGGCACTCGGTGATGTACGGGCTGACCTCCGAGCCACACTGCTTGCACGTCACGAACAGGTCAGCTCCCGAGCTCATCGTGGACCCATTCTATGGACCTCCCGACCGCGGCCCGCGAGCCTCTGGAATACTCAGGGCCATGACCACCGGACCCGACAGCAAGCTGTACATCCTCGCCTTCGATCACCGCGGCTCTTTCCAGAAGAAGTTCTTCGGCATCGAGGGCGAACCCGACGGAGAGCAGACGGCGATCATCGCCGATGCCAAGCACTTGATCTTCGAGGGCATGCTGCAGGCGATCGGCGCGGGCGCCGATCCGTCTGTCACCGGCGTGCTCGTCGATGAGCAGTTCGGCTCCACCGTGCCCGCCGAGGCGCGCGAGAAGGGCCTCAAGCTCGCCATGCCCGCGGAGCGCTCCGGCCAGGACATGTTCGAGCTCCAGTACGGCGAGGACTTCGGCGAGCACATCGAGCGCTTCGACCCGGACTTCACGAAGGTGCTCGTTCGCTACAACCCGGAAGGCGACGCCGCCGGCAACAGCGAGCAGCTCGCGAAGCTGCTCACGCTGTCGGACTGGCTGAAGGCGCACGAGCGCAAGCTCCTGTTCGAGCTGCTCGTGCCCGCCGAGCCTGCCCAGCTGCAGTCGGTCGGCGGCGACAGCGACCGCTACGACGCCGAGCTGCGCCCCGAGCTCATGCGTCGCGCCATCGCGGACATCCAGGACGCCGCCGTCCAGGTGGACATCTGGAAGATCGAGGGGGTCGAACAGCGCTCGGACTGCGAGATGCTCGTCGCCCAGGCCCGCTCCGCCGGGCGTGAGCAGGTCAAGTGCGTGGTGCTCGGGCGCGGCGCCGACGACGCCAAGGTCGACCACTGGCTCACCCAGGCTGCGCCCGTGGACGGCTTCATCGGCTTCGCCATCGGCCGCTCGATCTGGTGGGATCCGCTCAAGGCGTACGTCGACGGCAAGATCGAGCGCGCCGCCGGCGCGCGCAAGATCGCCGAGAACTACCTGCGTTTCGTCGCCGTCTACGAGCGCGCCGAGCGCAAGGCGCAAGCTTCGGCGTGAGCGCCATGAAGATGCGTCAGAGCCTCGCCGAGTGGGAGGAGGCCTTCGCCGAGGAGACCTCGCTCGACCGTCGCCGTCGTGACTCGCTGAGGCGCACCGCCGAGCGGCGCACGCTCAAGCGGCACCTCGCGCGCCGGCACAAGCGCGGCTCGGTCCGCTTCGTGCTGCTCGTGTTCGCCCTGATCCTCACCGCGGCCGTGGTCACCGGGGTGATGTTCCGCACGCTGTATCTGCTGCTCGGCTAGGCGCTCTCGCCAGGCGCGCGCGGCGACTCTTTCCGCTGCTCGGCCAGGCGGAAGCTTTTGAGGCGGCTAGGAGCCCTCGCCGAGCTCGTGCAGCGATTCCTCCACCTCGTCGCCGTGCGCCGGCGTGGGGCCGTCCTTCGACGTCGGCGCCGCGCCGCCTTCGCGGTGGATCTCCAGGTAGATCTCCTTGCGAAACACGGGCACCCGCTGCGGCGCCTGAATGCCTATGCGCACCTTCTCGCCCATCACCGACAGCACCGAAACCTCGATCTCGTCCCCGATCATGATGCTCTGGTTGGACTTGCGCGTCAGAACCAGCATTTGGGTGCACCTTCCTCTTTGCCGATTGGCGACCCGGCGCAACCCAATACCGCCGGAGCGCCAAGCATAGTCACACGACCGGAGGAACGCGAGACGGATTTTGACGGAGCGAGCGACCGCCGAGGTGCGGCATGTCCCGCGAGCTTTCGTTCGCCCGGCGTCCTCGCGTCTCGCCGCGCGCACCCGTCGCGCCTCGCAGGCGCTTGCGCTAGTCTCCCGGACCGTCCATGCCCAGGAAATCTCTGCGACCGCACCTCAACCAGATCCGTGCGTGGGTGCGCCAGGGGCGAACGGATGCCTGGGTTGCCCATCAGCTCGAGGTCACCGTTCGCGACATCGAGCAGTTCAAGCGCCAGAACGAGCTGGTCAGCGACGAGGACGCCCCGGAAGGCGCCCCCGGCGAGTACCCCGAAGAGATCGACCTGCGCGCGGAGGACGACGCGCTGATCGCCGCCGAGCTGGAAGCCGCTGAAGCTGAAGCCGCAGAAGCCGAGGCGCAGCGCGCGCGGGAACGAGCTGAAGAAGCTGCCGAGGAGCCGGAGGAGACAAGCGCCGGGCGCACTCGCCGTCGCAGCCGCCGCGTGGGACGCGGGCGGCGCTCCGGCGCGCGCAACACCGGACCTCTCGAGGGGACGTTCGACCATGGCGAGGAGGGCTATGGGCTGTGGTTGGATCCCGCCATTCAGGACAATCCTATCTATGCCGAGCACTGGGCGGGTCATCGGCCCGTCGAGGTGGATGTGGAGGAGGATCGCATAGTCATCCGCCGCGTCGGCGAGGACGAGTAGGGCCGATCGGAGACCGGCCAGCATAGCGGCCCTACTGGCGCCCACGGCTACGCCTCCGAGAGCGTCCTGCGGCCTCCCGCGTAGTCGGCGGCCTCGCGCAGGTAGCGGGCGAAAGCCGCGTCCACGACCACGCCGGCCTCCCACGCCCACGGGTCCTCGGGCGCGACGCTCATCGCCACCTGCATGCACCACGCGGGCTGGGCTTCGTACAGGTCGACCAGCTCCTGCGTCGCAAACCGTCCCCCCAGGCGCCTGCGCAGCTCCGCCACCAGCGCCCCGCTCACTCGCTCGAGCAGCGCACGGCGCTCAGGCGGCGCCTCGGACAGCCGCCTCTCTCCCTGCTGCCACTGGTAGATCGCGGTCTCGAACGACACCCGGCGAGGCTAGCAGCGCCTGCGCCGCCGTCAGCGTCCCGGTCAGTTGCCGGGCAGCCCGCTGATCACGTAGGGCTGCTCGCCGGCCTTCATCATCCCCAGCTGGCGCGCCTCCGTTTCCAGCGTGCCAGCGGCCGTGAGCGTTTCGCGCTGGTGCACCAGCGCCCGGTGTTCGCGTTCCAGCGACGCCACGGTCGCGCTGTCCCGGCGCGACTGCTGCCAGGTGGACAGCACGTGCACGCCTGCGCTCGCATACAGGTACGTGAGCGCCACCAGCACGCACAGCATCGCCAGGCGCCCCAGTCGGTCCCAACGCACGCGCGCGGCCACAGCCATGCTGTGCGCATTCGCTGCCCGCCGCCGAGCTCCTCCTTCGCGCGATCGGACCTGCTGGCGCGCGAACGCCCTCTGTGCCCGCAGGCCTCGCGCAGGCGCAAGCGCCCGTCCTACCCGCCCGCGAACGCGCTGCGCCCGGGGAAGCGGGCGTCACTGCCGAGCTGCTCCTCGATGCGCAGCAGCTGGTTGTACTTGGCCACGCGATCGGAGCGCGAGGGGGCGCCGGCCTTGATCTGGCCACAGCCCGTGGCGACGGCGAGGTCGGCGATGGTCACGTCCTCGGTCTCGCCGGAGCGATGGCTGATCACGGCCGTGTAGCCGGCCTCGCGCGCCATCGCGATCGCCTGCAGCGTCTCGGTGAGCGTGCCGATCTGGTTGACCTTGATGAGGATCGAGTTGGCGACGCCTTCGTCGATGCCGCGGCGCAAGCGCTCGGTGTTGGTGACGAACACGTCATCGCCGACGAGCTGCACGCGCGAGCCCAGCCGCTGCGTGAGCATTCGCCAGCCCTGCCAGTCCTCCTCGTCCATGCCGTCCTCGATCGACACGATCGGGTAGCGCGCGGCCAGCTCGCCCCAGTAGTCCGCCAGCTCAGCCGCGCTCAGCGTGCGGCCCTCGTGCTCGAGCGCGTACGCGCCGTCGCGGCAGAGCTCGCTGGTGGCGGGATCGAGCGCGATCGCGACGTCCTCGCCCGGCCGGTAGCCCGCCGCCTCGATGCCCACGACGAGCATCTTCAGCGCCTCCTCGTTGGAGCTCAAATCGGGCGCGAAGCCGCCCTCGTCGCCCACCGCCGTCGACAGTCCGCGCCCGTGCAGCGTGCCTTTGAGCGCGTGAAAGACCTCCGCGCCCATGCGTAGGCACTCGGCGTACGTGCGCGCGCCGCAGGGCACGATCATGAACTCCTGGAAGTCCACGTCGTTGTCCGCGTGCGCCCCGCCGTTGAGCACGTTCATCATCGGCACCGGCATCACGCCGGCGGCCTCGCCGCCCAGGTAGCGCCACAGAGCGAGGCCCTCCTCGGCCGCCTGCGCGTGCGCGGCCGCGAGCGACACGCCGAGGATCGCGTTGGCGCCCAGGCGCGACTTGTTGGGGGTGCCGTCGAGCTCGATCAACGCCCGGTCCAGCGCCTCTTGGCCGGCCGCGTCCATGCCCGCGACGGCGTGCGCGATCTCGCCCTCGACGTTCGCCACCGCGCGCGTCACGCCCTTCCCGCCCCACGCCTTGCCGCCGTCGCGCAGCTCGGTCGCCTCGAACTCGCCCGTGGAGGCGCCCGAGGGCACCGCCGCGTGCCCGTGTGCGCCCGAGCGCAGGCCGATCTCCACCTCGACCGTGGGGTTGCCGCGGCTGTCGAGGATCTGGCGGGCGTGAACTCGCTCGATGTGGCTCACGCGCGCGGCTCGATCGACCGGCTCCGGCTCATGTGGCGGGCCTCATCGGCGCGGCGCAACCGGCGATCGCACGATCGTGGCCTATTCGACGGAGGAAGCGGCGCCGGCTTTGGTCTTCGGCGCTTTGTAGCCCTTGCAGTCGGCCACCGTGTAGCCGGAGCGGCATTCCGTTTTGGCCTGCCAACGTTTTTTGAATTCTTTGACGAACTTGCTGAGCGTCGACTGCTCGCCCGTGGAGATCAGCTGCTGTTTGATCGTGGATTCCACCTGCGAGAGCTTCTCCTGGGTGCCCGGCGTGATGCTCACAACTTCGTAGATGTAGTAGCCGAACGGCGTCTTCACGGGACCGCCGAGCACGTTCTTCTTGGCCGAGAAGATCGCTTCGGAGAGCGCCTTCTCCTCCTCGCCCTTGACCACTTCGGTGAGCAGGCCGCCGTTGGCCTTGCTGGTCGGGTCGATCGAGTCCTTCTTGGCCACCGCGGCGAAGTCCTTGCTCGATTCCACTTCCGCTTTCGCGCTGTCCGCGGCGGCTTCGGTCTTGGTGAGGACGATCTTCACGTTGCGCTTTTCCGGAGTGCCGTACTTGGACTTGTTTTCGTTGTAGTACTTCGCGATCTGCGCCTTCGTGACCTTGCTCTTGGTTTTGACGATCTGTTTCTGGATCCGCGAAGACAGCATGTTCAGCTTGACGCGCAGCAGCAGGTCCGAGACCGTCTGGCCGGAGCTCTTTAGGAATTTTTCGAATTCGGCGGCTTTCGGGAACTCCTCGGTCTTGATCTTCGTGAATTCCTTCTTGACCTGGTCGTCGCTGACCTTCACGTTCAGGTGCGACGCTTCGCCGAGCACCCACTCCGAGGAGATCAGGAACCCCAGCACCTCGGTCTGCAGCGATTTGTACTGCTGTTCGCACTCTGCCTTGAGCTGGGCTTCGCTCGGGGCTTTCTGGCCTTTGGCGGGCTTCGGCGCGGTGGCTTTGAGGTGCGCGATGCATGCCGTGTACGTGGGCGGTTCGGGGACGATCGGCTTTTCGCCGGCGCTCAGCGCGCTCGAGCTGGCGGCCACCGACATCCAGTGATCGAAGGCGGTCTTCGTGATCTGCGTGCCGTTGACGGACACGACCGCGTCGCCCGCGACGCCGCCGCAGGCGGCCAGGCCGGCGAGGGCAAACAAAACGGCGCCTAGCGCCGAGATGGACCTCAGGAGTTTGGACACAACGCGCGCACTCTAGCGAAAAACACGCGAGGACAGCTTAAGTTGTTGCTAAGCGCCCGGCGCTCGCCCGGCGAGCGCGCCAATGCGGCGCCGACGCCGTGCCGCCGGCCGGCGGGCGAGCGCGATGGAGTTGCGCTCGCCGGCCGCGAGCGGCACCGATCGGCTACGCGGCCTCGCGGGCGCCC
>JASHYF010000231.1 GCA_030043235.1 Solirubrobacteraceae bacterium
GCGATCTCCGGCGCGGGCCAGTCCTTGGAGATGAAGCCCGCGGCGCCCGCCGCCCGCGCGGCGCGGGGCGAGATGCCCCCGGCTCCCGACATCAGCAGCACGCGCGGCGCCGGCGCCTCGGCGCGCAGGCGCTCGCAGATCTCCGGCCCGGACTCGCTGCCCAGGAACAGGTCCACGAGCGCCACGTGCGGCTCGTAGCGGCGGCACACGGCCAGCGCCTCCGCGCCGGTGCGCGCGCTCAGGCAGCGATCCACCCACGGCATCTGGCCGAGCATCAGGCGAAAGCCCCAGTGCACCACGTCGTGATCGTCGACCACCAGCACGCGCAGGCGCCTGCGCGACTCCTCCCCGGGCGGGGGCCCGGCGCCACGCTCCTCGCCGGGCGCTGCTGAGCGCTCGGGCACGGGCGAGCGGGCGCTCACTGCCCGGTGGGCACGACCAGGCGCACCTGCCACGTTCCCGGCTCCGCTTCCCCGTACTCGAGCATGCCGTCGCGCTGGATCGCCTCGAGCGTGGCCAGGCGCAGCCCCATGCCTCCCTGCCGGCGGGCGCCCGCGGCCGCGCCCTCCTGGCGGGCGGCCACGCCGTCGTTGCGCAGCTCCAGCACGAACGCGCCGCCGTCACACCGCAGCGACACCTCGACGCAGCTTGCACGGGCATGCTTGTGCGCGTTGCGCACAGCCTCCACGAGCACCGACTGGGCGAGCGCCTCGAGCCTTGCGGGCACGTCCTCGCTGCGCCCGCGCAGGACGATGTCGAGGCCGGGGTACAGCGCGCGCAGGCGCTGCAGTTCTTCGGCGAACGTCACCTTGGTCGGTCGCGTGGGCGCTCGGAGCGCCCGCCCCAGCGCGGTGCGCAGGTCGGCGAGCGCGGTCTGCACCTCGGCGGCGCAGCGCCGCTGGCTGTCGGCGTCGAGCAGCTCCTCGCGCGACAGCGCCAGCGAGATCCCGAACAGCCGCTGCACGACGCCCTCGTGGATCTCGCGCGCGAGGTCGATGCGCTGCTGCAGCTGGCGGCTCTGCTCGTCGTACGCCGTCACCTCGCGCGCGACCGACGCCATCGCGATCGCCTTCCCGAGCGTCCACAGCAGGTGGCGCTCGTCCTCGTCCATGTCCGGGACGTCCGGCCTGCGCTCGGACAGCACCACGCCCACGTAGCGACCGGCGGCGGCCATCGGCGTGCAAACGATGCGCACGTCCTCCAGCAGCTCACGCACGGACGGCGGCACCTTGAAGTCCCCCGCGCCGATCACCTCGAGCACGCGATCCTCCACCAGCGCCTGACGCGCGACGGGCACCGAGTCGATCGTGACGAACAGGTCCGCGAAGGGCTCCAGCTCGATCCCGTGCGCGCCCACCGCGCGCACGCGCCGCCGTGCGCTGTCGTAGCGAACGAGCACCGCGCGCTTCATCGACGCAAGGCGGCAGATCGCCTCGCACAGGCTGCTGAAGAAGGCGTCCGGCGGCGAGCCCTCGCCGACCCCGGACAGCAGGTCCGACATCACCTCGAGCACCTCTATGTGCCCCGCGCGACTGCGCTCGGGGAGCGTGCGTGACCTGAGCGAGGTGGCGCTGGGCACGACCCCAGGATCCCACGAATGCGCCGCCGGTGCTCGCGTGCCCGCGCGCGAACCCCCCGAATGGGTGCCCCAGCGCCCGGCCCACCCGGGGCCCCACGCGCCCGGGCCCACCCGCCCGGTCCATCCACCTCGCCCCACGCGCCCGGGCCCACCCGCCCCCGCCCTCCCGTCCCGCGCATGCGCCTCGCAGTCCCAGGTGCAGCGACGAGGCATCGCCGGGCGCGCGGCGAAGTGCTCTTCACAACTTCTTAGCCCGACAGCTCGCAACTTCCCCGGGAGGCCCCGTGTCACGGCCTAGGATCTGCTTCCCCAAAGACCGTCGCCCGCGCAGCACCCGATGCACTTCCACAACCACGATGCGGCTTCGTAGCGCCCTCGCCAGCAGCGTGGTCGCCGTGCTGCTCGCCAGCGCGGCCACGCTCGTGCTGATCGCAAAGCGCGTCAGCGCCGAGCAGTCGGCGTATGCCGCGCAGGGCGGGGCACCGTGCGCGCCCCCTACGCTCAACCGCTCGGACGTGCTGTCCGGCACCGGCCTCGCGGTCTCACCGCTGCCGGACTCATACGACGCCTCGCCGTACACGCAGATCAGCCTGCTGGGCTCGCCGGCGAGCGCGATCACGGATGTGCGCGTGAGCGGCTCCGCGACGGGCACGCACAGCGGGCGCCTGGAGGCCTACTCGCAAGGCGACGGCGCGAGCTTCGTGCCTTCCCGCCCGTTCCTGCCGGGGGAGACGGTGACCGTGCACGGGACCGTCAAGGTCCGCACGCACGAGCAGCCCTTCGCCTTCCGCTTCGCGATCGCGCACCGGGACCCGGTGGACTATGCGGCCGCGGTCACGGCGAGCGTGCCGCGCGACTACAACGAGATGCAGCATTTCCACTCGCAGGCCGCCACGTTCGAGCCGCCGGTGATGGCCGTGACCGCGCACTCCGAAGGAACCTCACCGGGCGACGTCTTCATGGCGCCGTATGCCGGACCCGGCCCGAGCGGACCGGCGATCTTCGAAGAAGACGGCAACCTCGTGTGGTTTCACCCGCTGCCGAAGGGAACCGAAGCAACCGACTTGCAGGTGCAGAAGCTGGACGGCCAGACGGTGCTCACGTGGTGGCAGGGCCGCATCCCGCCGCAGGGCTTCGGCCAGGGCGAAGAGATCATCGAGAACACCTCGTATCAGGAAATCGGCCGCGTGCACGCCGGCAACGGCTACCTGGCCGACCTGCACGAATTTCACATCACCCCGCAGGACACCGCGCTGCTGACGGTGTTTCAGCCGATCGCCTGCAACCTGTCCTCGGTGGGAGGCCAAAGCGGCGACGCGGTGACCGACGGCATCTTCCAGGAAATCGACCTGATGACCGGGCTCGTGCGCCGCGAATGGACGAGCCTGGACCACGTCGGCCTGAGCGAATCGTACAGCTCGGCCACGAGCTCCAGCACGATCTGGCCGTTCGACTACTTCCACCTCAACTCGATCGACCAGCTGGCCAGCGGCAGGACGCTGATCTCCGCGCGCAACACCTCGGCGCTGTACGAACTCGACACGTTCACCGGTCAGGTGCTCACGCACATCGGCGGCAAGCACTCGACCGTCAAGCTCTCGCCCGGGGCCGCCACCGCCTACCAGCACGACGCCCAGATGCTGCCCAACGGAGAGATCAGCGTGTTCGACAACGGCGGCGTGCCGAAGGTCCACGCACAGTCGCGCGGGCTGGTGATCGCCGTGGACGCACAGACGAACACCGACACCGTCGTCGCCGAATACGACCACAGCTCGCCGTCGCTGTTGTCGGGCAGCCAGGGCGACGTGCAGGCGCTGGAAGACGGCAACGTGTTCATCGGCTGGGGAGCCTGGCCGTACTTCTCGGAATACAGTGCGAGCGGCGGGCTGCTGTACGACTCGCACCTGCACGGCTCGTATGAGTCCTACCGCAGCTTCCGCTTCTCGTGGACGGGCTCGCCGGCCGAACCGCCTTCGATCGCGGCCGCGCCCGAAGGCGCTCACACGGTCGTGTATGCGAGCTGGAACGGCGACACGCGCACCGCCACCTGGCGCGTGCTCGCCGGAGCAAGCGCCACGCAGCTCACGCCGGTTGCAAGCGCCGAGCGCGACGGCTTCGAGACGACCATCGCCGCGCCGGCTCAGGAGCCGTATGTGGCGGTGCAGGCACTCGACTCCGAAGGCGCGGTGATCGGCACCTCCAGTACGATCGCCGGCTGAGGCGGCCCCTCGAGCGAGGGTCTCCTCCGCTCCACGGGCCGATTTCTGCGCATTGAGCTTTTGAGACTCCTGTTGATTTAAGTCTCAATAGTCGGGTTGGCCAGTGCACACAGTTTGATAATCTCGACTTTCCGTAAGTCAAGTGGAGGATTGGTCTCGATGGCGGCTCGTAATGTCATAGGAGCGCCGCTGCAGGCTCGGCGCAAGGGGAGCGACGACCGCTTCCGGCCGCTGCCCACCGGCGCGCACGGACTCGACCCCGAGCTCGTGAAGGACGATCAGCGCTTCCGCCTGCAGCAGGCGCTGATCGAGCTGATCGCCAGGAAGGGCTACCCGGGCGTGCGGATCGTCGATCTCGCCAAGCTCGCGCACGTCTCCCAGCCGACGTTCTACAGCCTGTACGCCGACAAGGAAGACCTGTTCTTGAGCACATACGAGGAGACCGCCCGGCGGACGGGCATGTCGGTGATGCGCGCCTACGAGGTCGAGTGCCCGCACGAGCAGCGCGTGGTGGAGGCGATGCGGACGTGGACGAAGATGGCGGCAGCGGAGCCCGAGGCGGTCTCGCTGCTCGTGCTCGGCGCCTTCGGCGCCGGCGCGCGAGCGCTCGCGCGGCGGCGGCTGACACTCGAGCAGCTCGAACGCGCCATCCGCGCGAGCAGCGACCGCGCAGGGGCCGGCGACCCCGGCGACCACATCGTCACGGCGATCCTCGGCGGCATCCGCGAGGTGACCGCCGCGCGCCTGCGCGAGGGCCGCGCGCATGAGCTTCCGCAGCTCGCCGACGAGCTCGCGGCGTGGGCGAGCTCCTATCCGCGACGCCTGCCGAGCGGCCTGCAAGCCCCACCGGCAAAGCGCCGGGATCGCGCCCTCGCGGCTGCGCGGGGGCCCTCCGAGCGGGCACGGCGCGCGGAGGGCCGCCTGCCGAGCGGGCGCAACTGCCTGCCACGCGAGCTGATCGTCAACAGCCAGCGCGAGCGGATCGTCGATGCCACCGCCGCGATCGTCGCCGAGAAAGGGCTCTCCGCGCTGACCGTCCCGGAGATCGCCCGCCGCGCGAACGTCTCCCATCAGACCTTCTACGACATCTACACCTCCAAGCACGACGCGTTCCTGGGCGCGCAGAAGGTGGGCATGCACCGCGCGCTGGTGGTGTCGGTCAACGCCTACCGGGCACACGAAGACGACTGGCCGCGAGCGGTCGGCGCGGGGGTGCGCGCGCTGCTCGAGTTCCTCGCCTCCGAGCCCGCGCACGCCCACCTGAGCCTGGTCGACACCTTTGCCGCGTGTCCTGCCGCGATCGAGATTCGCAACTCCACCCTGCGAGCCTTCGCGGAGTACTTCGGCCCCGGCTACGAGCTCGCGCGCGAGAG
>JASHYF010000232.1 GCA_030043235.1 Solirubrobacteraceae bacterium
ACAGCAGGACACTCCAGGCCGGCGACCTCTTGGCCTCCCTCGCGCACGAGTTCGGGTTCGGCGTGCTGTTCAGCGTCTCCGACCTCGACGCAGCCATCATGGCCGATCGCGTCCTCGCCTTCGAGCAACGCACACTCCGACTCATGGCCGACCACACCGGCCTGCCAGCCGACGAGCTTGCGCACGCGCGAGCCGCGCGCGCGACACGACGCTCCGCTTAGCAGTCCCGGCGCGTGCTTGAGCTCGAACACGTCGTCAAGCACTACCGGATTGGCGGGGGCGATCCCGTGCGCCCGATCGACGGCGTGTCGCTGAGCGTGGCGCCGGGTGAGCTCGTCGTTATCTTTGGGCCAAGCGGCTCGGGTAAGACTACGCTGCTCGACCTCATCTCGGGCGTCCGCAAGCCCGATGCCGGCAAGATCGTGGCCAACGGCAGCAGCGTCACAGAAATGTCGCGCCGCCAGGCAGACAACTACAGATTGCACGATCTTGGGATCATCGACCAGGCCGACGCCCTGTTTCCTCGCGATCGTGCGATCCGAAATGCGTGCCTGAAGCTGTGGCTCACGAATCGCCGGGACGCCGAGAGAGTCGTCCTGCCGCTCCTTCTGCGGCTCGGGCTCGGCGATCGGCTCGACCAGCCAACCGAGCTGCTCTCGATGGGAGAGCGACAGCGCCTCGCCATCGCGCGCGCCCTCGCGCTTGACCCTAAAATCGTGCTCGCTGATGAGCCGACTGCCAACCTCGACAAACGTCGCACGGGGGAAGTGCTCGCTCTGCTGCGCGAACTGTGCAGCGAGCGCGGCACCGTAACGCTCATAGCGACCCACGACGAGAAGGCCCCCGACTTCGCTGATCGCGCTTACCAGCTAGAGGACGGGCACCTGTCGCTGATTCGCTCTGATAGCGAGACGCGCTCGTGCTGATGACGTTGGGAAACCTGCTTCGGCTGTGGCGCGCGCGGCTGAGTTCGCGGGCGATGCTTGTGCAGGAAGCTCTCGCCGTCGTTGGGATCGCAGTGGGTGTGGCCTTGCTGTTTGCATCGCAGGTTGCCGCCACAAGTCTTAGCGGGTCGGTGCAGCAGCTTACGAACGAGATCGTCGGCCGGGCTCAGAAACAGGTCGAGGCTCGGGGGCCTGGCGGGTTCGATGAACGGCTGCTCGAGCGAGTCTCCCGGCTACCGGGCGTGCAGGGTGCCATTCCCGTGCTCGAAGCGTCCGCGACAGTGATTGGCTCGAAGGGATCGCAGGGCGTTGTGCTTCTCGGCACGACTCCGCAGTTCGCTATTACCGGAGGCCCGATTGTCAAGGGCTTGAGCATGCGGCAACTCGTGCATATCCGTGCAATCGCGTTGCCGCAGCCAATCGGGGAAGACATCGGCGCTGGCTCCCTCGAATCAATCAAAATCCAAATTGGGACAAGAATTGTGCGGGCACTGTTGGCGGCGACGCTGACCGAACATCAGATCGGGGGGCTGGTTGGCAACCCGATCGCGGTCGCTCCGATCGCCTACGCTCAGAGAATCGCGGGAATGACCGGCCGGCTTTCGCGGATATTCGTGCGCGCCGCCGCGGGACGTACCGCCTTGGTGAACCGCGAGCTCGAAGGGATTGCTCGCCAGGCACACGTCAACGTCGAGCCTTCTAACTTCGACGCAAGGCTGTTCGGAGTGGCATCCAACCCGGAGACCCAGAGCGAGACGTTGTTCTCGGTCATCAGCGCGCTTGTCGGCTTTCTGTTCGCGTTTACCGCGATCCTTTTGACCGTGCCTAGGCGCCGCAAACACATCGAAGAACTCTGGCCGCACGGCGCGGGATACGGGATCACTTTCGAGATTTTGCTGTTCGACGCTGCCGTGCTGGCTCTCTTGGGGTGCGTGTTGGGTTTGGCGCTTGGGGATGTGCTCTCGATCGCGTCGTTCGATCGGGCGCCCGGTTATCTCGCCTCCGCGTTTCCGGTCGGCAACAGTCGCATCATCACAGCCCGGAGCGTCGTTCTCGCCGTGCTCGCGGGAATTGCCTCAGCGGTAGGGGGTGTCCTATGGCCTATGCGCGAGCTGCTTCGGACATCTGCCCACCAGCCAAGCCCACGCTTGGCGATCCTGCGATTGATCGTCGCTGTGATCTGCCTCGCAGTGACCACGATCGTTCTCGTTGCGCGCCCGCAAGATGCTTTTCTCGGGAGCGCCACGCTGCTCGTCGCGCTTCTCGCTCTGATGCCGACTGCGTTTCATGCCTTCGTGTTCGTGTTCGAGCGCGTTCAGCGTCTCGTCGGCGGCGCCGCTACCGAGCTTGCCGTGGACTCCTTGCGTGACCCACGAGTGCGGGTGCGTGCCCTCGCGATCGCCGTGCTCAGCGGCGTCGCTGTCTTTGGCACCATCTCCATCGGCGGCGCGGAGACGAGCCTACGCCGAGGTCTGTACTCGTCGGCGAATGCTGTCTCGTTCAGCGCGAACATTTGGGTCGGTCCAAGCGGCCGAGCAAGCCCGCTATCCACGACCCCGTTCACGCAAATGTCTCCCCTGCACGTCGAACATCTACCGGGCGTCGCCAGCGTTGGCGTCTACCGAGGCAGCTTCTTTGATTGGGGTGACCGGCGAGTGTGGGTACTCGCGCCACCGCCGAACAGTCGCGCTCCGATCCCGGCCGACCAACTGATAGCGGGCCACCTCGACACTGCGAGCGCCCGGATACGCGGCGGTAGTTGGGCGATCCTCTCCGAAGCGCTCGCGCACGAAAATCACTTGCGCATCGGCGAGAGTTTCACGCTTCCCTCGCCGGACCCGATCAGGCTTCGTGTCGCTGCTCTAACCACAAACCTCGGATGGCCGCCCGGCGCAGTGATCCTCAGCACAGCGGAATATGCCCGCGCCTGGGCGAGCGACGCTCCGAGCGCGTATGAGATACAGACAGACGCGGCGGTTTCTCTGGCCGCTGTGCGCAGAAGCGTGCAACATGCCCTCGGCCCAAGCGCCGGGCTCACGGCGGAAACCTCATCGGAACGACGCGCGCGCGACGACGCCGTGATCGACCAAGGCTTGTCCCGCCTGACCCAAATCAAGCTGCTCGTCTTGCTCGCCAGTGGCCTCGCGCTAGCAGGAGCTATGGCCTCTCTAATCTGGCAGCGCCGCGAGCGAATAGCCACGATCAGAGTGCAGGGCTACTCTGCGCTTGTTCTGTGGCAATGGCTCTCGACCGAGTGCC
>JASHYF010000233.1 GCA_030043235.1 Solirubrobacteraceae bacterium
ACGCAGGCCAACGTGGAGGCGTTCCAGGCCGCCCACGGGATCGCGGCCGGCGGCGTGGTCGAAGCGGCCACGTGGACCGCGCTGCTGGCGCTGGCGCCCGTGGCGGTGGACTGGACCGGGACGCAACCGAGGGACTGAGACGCGCGGGCCTCGATTCGTCCCCGCCGCGGGTAGTGTCTCAGTTTGGGAACTGAGACACTACCCCGCGAGTCCGTATAGCCATGGCTATCGGAACTCGCGACGGCACACATGCGACGGCGGCTTTACAGCCGCTTCACATCAGACGCGCTGGATGAGCGTCGCGGTCCCCAGCCCCCCGCCGCAGCACATCGTCACGAAGCCTACCTCCTTGTCGGAGCGCTCGAGCTCGTGCAGCAGCGTGGTGATCAGCCGCGCGCCGGTGGAGCCGAGCGGATGCCCGAGCGCCATCGCGCCGCCGTTGACGTTCACGCGCTCCATGTCTGGATCGAGCTCGCGCCGCCACGCGGCGATGACCGGGGCGAACGCCTCGTTGATCTCGATCAGGTCGATGTCGCCGATCTTCATGGCGTTGCGCTGAAGGATTTTGCGCGTGGCGGGGATCGGGCCCTCGAGCATTTTCACGGGGTCGCAGCCGACGGTGGTCTGGTCGACGATGCGCGCGCGCGGCGTGAGCCCCAGCTCGCGAGCCTTCTCGGCGGACATCAGCAGCACGGCGGCCGCGCCGTCGGAGATCTGCGAGGAGTTGCCGGCGGTGATCTTGCCGTCGGGCTTGAACGCTGGCTTCAGCTGCGAGAGCGCCTCGAGGCTGGTGTCCGGGCGGATGCCCTGGTCCGTGACGTAGGTGTCGCCGTTGACCGACATGGGCACGATCTCGCGCTCGAAGCGGCCCTCCTCGGTGGCCTGGTGGGCGAGGCGGTGGGAGCGCAGCGCGAGCTCGTCGAGCTCGTAGCGTGGGATCTCCCACTCATCGGCGATCATCTCCGCGCCGAGGCCCTGGCCGACGATGTTGTGCTTGGCAAGCAGCTCCGGCGGGAACGCCACGCCGAACTCCTGCTGGGTCTGGACGACGGCGGCGAACGGCAGGTGGCCCATGTGCTCGACGCCCGAGCCGATGATCGCGTCGTGCACCCCCGCGGCGATCAGGCCGGCGGCGAAGTTGACGGCCTGCTGCGCGGAGCCGCACTGGCGATCGACGGTCGTGCCGGGCGTCTCGATCGGCAGCCCCTCCTGCAGCCAGGCGTTGCGCGCGACGTTGAGGCCCTGCTCGCCGAACTGCGACACGCAGCCAGCGATCACGTCCTCGACCTCGCCCGCGTCGATGCCCGCGCGCTTGACGATCTCGCTGTAGCACGTCCCCAGCAGCGTGTTCGGGTGCACGTCCTTGTAGTAGCCCTTTTCCTTGTGCCCGCGGCCGATCGGCGTGCGCACTGCCTCGACGATCACGACCTCGCGGCCCTCTGCTTGCCTCATGTCGGGAGTCCTCCTACGGAGCTTGTGCGACGGTGGATGAAGATTGGGTGCTGCCCGCCCGCCCGGCACATCCAGCCGGCGCGCCCAGACCACTCCGGCGACGGGGGCGCGTCTGATTAGATGCCCGGACCCTGCACCCTTTACTGTATCGCGTCCCTCGATTGACTGGTCAGTCAACGAGGACACACGAACCTAGAGAGGACTGGAGAGCACGTGAGCAAACGTCTCGCGATAGTCGGAAGCGGCGCGATCGCGTGCGGCCTCGCCGCCACCGCGGCCCATCACGAGCCGGTCCTGCTGCTGGCCCGCTCGGATACGTCGGCGGATCGCGCGCGTACGAGCGTCGACGTGACGCTGGCGCGCCTGGCCGCGGAAGTCGACCCCGATCACGTGGAAGTCGTGACCGATCCGCAGGAGCTTGCGCAGGCCACGTTCGCCGTCGAGGCGGTGGTGGAGGATCACGACGTCAAGGCGCGCGTGCTGGCCGAACTGAACGAGATCCTCGGCCCGGAGGCGATCCTCGCCAGCACGACCTCCTCGCTCTCGGTGCAGCGTCTGGCGCAGGCGAGCGGGCGACCGGACCGCTTCCTCGGCCTACACGTCTTCAACCCCGTGACCAAGATGCGGCTGATCGAGCTGATCTTCCCGCCGCAGGCCAGCGCCGCCACCCGCGAGGCGGCGCAGACGCTGTGCGAGGACTTCGAGAAGACGCCGGTGGAGGTCCCGGACGTGCCGGGGTTCGTGGTCAACCGGCTGCTGTTTCCGTACCTGTTCAGCGCGGTGCGCCTGGTGGAAGAGACGGGCATGGACCCGGCGGACGTGGACACGTGCATGAAGCTCGGCGCGGGCCACCCGATGGGACCGCTCGCGCTGCTCGACCTGGTGGGCCTGGACGTGGCGAAGGCGATCGGCGAGACGATCGGCGAGAGCATCCCGCCGCGCGTGCGGGAGCTCGTCGCGGAAGGCGCCCTCGGGCGCAAGAGCGGACGCGGCATCCACGCCTACTGACGCCGCGCGGCCGTCCCGGCCGCGGTAGCTCGCAAGCGATCCTTGGCGTCCACGGCGCTCGCCGCGCGCGAGTTCTTCGCCAGAATTTATCCTGCTCACGCGAAGTTTTAGCTGCTGTTGATCAACGTGGAGATACTGGTCGGTGCGACGTCGAACGTCGCATCGCACACCCGCCTCCTCCCAGTGCGCACGATCCGGTCCGCTCCCCCCGCGGGCCGGACGTGTTTAAGGTGCGGGGAGCGCTCCGGTGTCAGTCCTCGTTCGCTCGCGCCTCCCGCGGCGCCATCTGCCGGCGTTCGCGGATGCGCACGGCCTCGATGCGGTTGTTGCGCACGGACTCCACACGAATGGAGTAGCCATCGGCGTTGACCGTGTCGCCGCGGCGCGGCAGGCGCCCGAGCTCGGCGAACACGAACCCACCGACGGAGTTGTAGGCGTCGGTGTCGACGGGCAGCTCGAGGCCGTAATCGGCGAGGTCTGTGATGGCGACGTGCCCGCGCACGAACCAATCGCCGTTGGCCAGACGACGGATCTCCGCGCCGGTCGGGTCCGTCTCGTCGGAGATCTCGCCGACGACCTCCTCGATGATGTCCTCGACGGTGACCACGCCGACCACGCGCCCGTACTCGTCGACGACGACGGCCATCGAGCTGCGCTGGCGCTGCAGGTCGGCGAGCAGGTCGTCCAGAGGCTTGGTCTCGGGCACGATCGGAGCGTCGCTGACCAAAGACTCGACGGTGGCCTTGGGTCCCTCGCGCATGAGCTGGCCGGCGAGGCTCGAGACGTGCACGAGCCCGCGCACGCGATCGCGGTCGTGTTCCTCGGTCACCACGAGACGCGTGTGGCCACTCGACACGCACAGACGCAGCGCGCTCTCGACGTCGGCGGAGGCGTCGACGGTGACGACCGCGGGGATCGGCGTCATCACCTGGCGTGCCTCCTGTTCATGCAGGTGGAAGACGCCGGTGAGCATGCCCGCCTCGCCCCGGTCGATCTGCCCCCCGGCCTCGGACTCGGCGATCAGCAGCTTGAGCTCGTCCGAGGAGCCGCTGCGGCGCTGGTAGTTCATGTCGACCCCGAGCATCCGCAGGATGCGATCGGCGACGATCGTGAGCGCGAGGATGAACGGGCGGAAGATGACGCTGAACGCCTGCAGCGGCCTTGCGACGCGGCGAGCGACGGCCTCGGCGCGATCGATGGCGTAGAACTTGGGGACCATCTCGCCGGCGACGAGCTGCACGGAGGAGATGAACACGAACGCGACGATCACCGCGATCGCCACGGCCACGCCGTGGCTGAGCACTTCACCGAGCGGCTTCTTGAGGATCGCCGCGAGCGCGGGCTCGCCGAGGGCTCCCACGCCGATGGAGGTCAGCGTGACGCCGATCTGCACGGCGGAGATGTACTCGTTGACGTCTCCGACCTGCCGGAGGGCGAGCGCGGCGCCCCTGACCCCCTGCTCGCGCATCACCTCCAGCCGCGCCCGGCGCGAGCGCACCAGCGCATACTCGGCGATCACGAAGAACGCGTTGAGCGCGATCAGCAGCGCCGTGATGATGAGCTTGAGGCCGTTCACGCGCGCTCGAGGACCCTCGATGCGCGCCGGCGGCCCGCGCCGCGACCACGCCCGGCGCGACCTCGGTGCAAGCGGCCCACAGAGGGCTCGCTACTTCGAGGAAGTTCTTCGTCGTCGTTCATCGCGTGCTCGACGCTCCAACGGTAGCAAGCCCGCTGGTCGCCTACACGACGCGATCGATCTCGCCGGCCAGCGCGAAGTCGGCGTCGGTGAGCCCGCCTTGGGAGTGCGTGGAGAGCGTAAGTCGCACCTTGTTCCAGCCGTGCACGAGGATGTCGGGGTGGTGGTTGGCCGCCTCGGCGAGCTCGGCCACGCGGTCCACCAGCGCGATCGCCGCCGCGAAGTCGGCGAGCTCGAGCTCGCGCACGATCGCATCGTCGCCGGAGGGGGACGCGTCCTCGCCGCGGCGCCACTGCCCGAGCTTCGCAAGCCGCTGCTCGATGTCGGCGTCCGTGAGCGTTGCCATGCGCCGAGCTTACCCGCCACGTGCGCCTACAGTCAGGACATGCGCATCGTGAGCCTCGTGCCCCACGCGACCGAGCTGCTGTTCGCGCTGGGCGCGGGCGCGGAGGTGGTGGGCGTGACGCACGAGTGCGACTTCCCGGCGGCTGCGTGCGAGCTGCAGCGCGTCACGCGCAACGTGCTCCCGGACGGCCTCGGCGCGGCGGAGATCGACGCGGCGGTGCGCGAGCGCACGCTCTCGGGGCAGGCGATCTACGAGCTCGATCGCGACGCGCTGGCGGCGCTGGAGCCAGAGCTGATCGTCACGCAGGCGCTGTGCCCAGTGTGCGCGGTCTCCTACGAGGAGGTGTGCGAGACCGTGCGCGCGCTGCCGTCGGCGCCGCGCGTGATCGCATTGGACCCGAAGACGCTCGGCGAGAGCATCGCCGATGTGCGCACGCTGGCACGCGCGACCGGACGGCGCGAGCAGGGCGCCGAGCTCGTGCGCACGAGCGCCGCGCGGATCGACCGCGTGAGGCTCGCGGTGCGCGCGCACCCTGAGGGGCACACCCACTTGGGCGCAGGCAGGCAGCGGCGCCCGCGCGTGGCGGCGCTCGAGTGGCTCGACCCGGTGTACGCGGCGGGACACTGGACGCCGCAGCTGATCGAGCTGGCCGGCGGCGAGGACGTGCTCGGGCTTGCCGGGGAGCCGTCCGCGGTCACCACCTGGGAGGCCGTGGCGAGCGCGCGAGCGGAGGTCGTGGTGGTGATGCCGTGCGGCTACGACGAGACGCGCGCGCAGGCCGAGGCGGTGGCGTACCGGCGCGCGCTCGCCGCGCTTGGCGCCCAGCGGATCGTGGCGGTGAACGCGTCCGCGTACTTCTCCAGGCCGGGACCGCGGCTGATCGACGGCCTGGAGCTGCTCGCGCACGTGCTGCACCCAGAGCGCGTCCCCGAGGCGCCCACGGCGGCCCGGGCGCTCGAGC
>JASHYF010000234.1 GCA_030043235.1 Solirubrobacteraceae bacterium
GCGGCACGGGCGGCGCCGGGCATGGCGGCCCGCGTGGCGCCTCCTCCGCGGTCACCTGCAGGAACGCCGCACGCTCGGTGTGCATCACGCGCGCTGACAGCGGGCGCACGGTGACGGTGGGGATCGGCTGGACGGTCGGCGTCGAGCTGCGCGCACAGGGCCTCGTGTGGAGCGCGCCCACACAGCTCTCCCCTCACCTGCTGCGCCAGGTGGGGAGCGTCGTGCGCGCGAACAACGGCGTGCAGGTCGACTACACGGCGGCGGCCGCCGGCAGCACCACGCTGCGCGCCACCGAGCGCCCGCTCTGCACCCCCGGCCGCGCGTGCCCGCAGTTCATCGCGCTATGGCAGGTCCACGTCCGCGTCAGCGGGCGCTGAGCGGCCCCTCGCGCTCCAGCAGCGCCGTCGCCGCGCTCGCCGGGTCCAACCTTCGCCGCACCACCTCCGTCAGCAGGCGCTGGAACTCGGGATCCGCGTGCAGATCCTCCTCCAGGCGGTGGCGCAGGCGCGCGGTCGCGATCGCGAGCACCTCCCCGCGCAGGTTGCGAGCTCGCCGCCGCTCCAGTTCGCCGGCGGCGACGATGTGCGCGCGATGCTCGGTCAGCCGCTGCACCAGCTCCGCGATCCCCCTGCCGAGGCTCGCCTCCGTCTTCACGATCGGCACCCGCCAGAGTGCGCGCGCCTCCTCGGGGGTGCGCTCGAGGTTGGCCAGCGAGAGCACGCCCCGGATCTCCCGCACCATCGTGTCCGTCAGCGGGTGGTCTGCCTTGTTGATCACGATCACGTCCGGGATCTCCATCACGCCGGCCTTCAGCGCCTGGATCGAGTCGCCCGAGCCGGGCATCAGCACGAGCACGATGGTGTCCGCGTGGTCGATGATGTCGATCTCCGCCTGGCCCACGCCCACCGTCTCCACGAACACGTCCTCGCGGCCGGCCGCGTCGAGCAGCAGCGCCGCCTGCAGCGCCGCCTCCGAGAGGCCGCCGAGCGCGCCGCGGTTGGCCATCGAGCGGATGAAAACTCCCGGGTCGAGGAAGTGCTCTGACAGGCGAATGCGGTCGCCGAGCAGCGCGCCGTGCGTGAACGGCGAGGAGGGGTCGACCGAGAGCACGCCCACCGTGCGTCCCGCCTCCCGGCGCGCCTTCGTGAGCGCGCCGATCAGCGTCGACTTGCCCGCCCCGGGCGGGCCGGTGAAGCCCACGACCTCAGCGCGCCCCGTGTGCGGGTACACCTCCCGCACCAGCTCCCAGCCCTCCGGCCGGTTGTCCTCCACGAGCGTGATCGCGCGTGCGAGCGCGCGGCGGTCGCCATCGAGCAGGCGCTGTGCGAGTGTCGGCTCGGCCATCGGGCGCGCAATCATCGCAGGGGCGCCCACCGGCGTTCGCTCCACGCGGCGCCCTGCGGTGTGCGGCGGCGCGCGGAGCGCCCCCGCGTCGTCTGGCTGACCGGAGTCCGCCGCCTGCCCGTACGATTCGCGGGCGATGGAGTCGCTCGCCGATCCACCCCTCGAGGCGACCGGAGCGCCGGTCGAGCAGGTGCGCGCCGCGCCCGCGCCGCTGCACGGCGGCCCGCTCACGCTGCTGCGCTTCATGCGCGCCAACCACATGCTCACCCCGGGCTACGCACGCCTGCTGGCGCGCCTCGCGCTGCTCAAGCTGCGCTACCGCGGGCGCCTGCAGACCGACGGCATCTGCTTTCTCTGCCCGCGCGTGAAGCTCGAGATCGGCCCGCGCGCGACGCTGCGCATCGGGCGCTGGGCGTGGATCGGCCACGGCTGCAAGATCCGCGTGCACGAGGGCGAGGTGAGCATCGGCGCGAAGACGGTGATCGGACAGGAGTGCACGATCTCGGCCTTCCAG
This sequence comes from Solirubrobacteraceae bacterium, assembly GCA_030043235.1. Taxonomy (GTDB): domain Bacteria; phylum Actinomycetota; class Thermoleophilia; order Solirubrobacterales; family Solirubrobacteraceae; genus Palsa-744. The sequence continues at coordinate 1,859 of JASHYF010000234.1, forward strand.
CACGTGTCCATCGGGCGCGAGTGCATCGTCGCCGACCGCGTGATGCTGATCGACTTCGATCACGGCATCACCGAGGTGGAGCGGCCGATTCGCGCGCAGGGCATCTACAAGCGCGACGTGCGGATCGGGCACAACGTGTGGATGGGCTACGGCGCGTGCGTGCTGCGCGGCGTGAGCATCGGCGAGAACAGCGTCGTCGGCACGGGCGCGGTCGTGACCAGGGACTTCCCAGCGAACGCCGTGCTCGGCGGCGTACCGGCGCGACTGATCCGCATGCGCGAGGCGCCGCGGTCGCTGCGCTGGGGGTGAGCCGTGGGAGTCGCGAGTCGCACGAGGCGCTCGGAGCGAGCCGGCGCGAGACACCGCGAACGCCGGCCGCCCGCGCCGAGCAGCCTCAGGCGGGCGCCGCCGAGCAGCCTCAGGCGGGCGGCGCCGAGCGCCTCGGGCACGTCGCCTCGTGCACTTCCTCCGTGAGCGCGCTCAGCTTTTCGCTGAGCGTGTGGATCTGCTCGGTCAGGTCGGTGTTGCGCTTGAGCAGGTCGGATTGGTACTGCGAGAGCTCGTCCCTGTGCTTCGCCGCGGCTTCCTCGTTGGCCTTGTCCGTCCGCGTTTGCGCCTTTTGGGCGATGATCACGAGCGCGCCCGTGTAGAAGGCGACCGCGGAGAAGACGAGGTTGAGCAGGATGAACGGGGCCGGATCGAAGCCCTTGCCGTTCAGCAGCCCTTCCCAGGAGTCGCTCAGGAAGTGGATCACGTGGTTGGCGAGCACCCACGCGAGGATGATCGCCGAGCTGACGACCAGGAAGCCCACCGTGCCCATGCCGCTGGCCACGGCCTCGGAGACGCGCTCCATGAAGCTGCTTCCCCCCGCGTACGGGGATCCTCCGCCTTCGGCTTCCTTGTAGTGCTTGTGGTGGCGCATCGGATCGAGCGCGGCCGCACCCTGCTGCGGCGGCGGCTGGACGGCTGTGACTGCCATGTTGCTCCTCCCATCGGTGTCGACGTTCGTCGTTGGCTTCGCGTTCTCAAATCATTGCGAAGTGCTGAGACGCGAACAACCCCGGCTGATCGCGCGAGTGCGCACGCGCATTCGACCTGGCGAATCGCGCGCGGGCGCCGGCGCTGTGCGAAACAGCGCGGGCGCCCGGCGAGGGCCTGCTGCCACGGCCGTCTCTACTTGCGAACGGCGGCGCTGATACCCACTCCCTTTTCGACACGCTTGCCGCCTGTCACGGAGATGGCCAGTTTCGCCGTCGTGTGATGGTGCTTGGCGGCCAGCAGCAGCTTCGCGCCCGAGCCGGTGATATGGAGCGTGACGGTCGCTTGCTTACCGGCCGCGAGCGAGTAGGACGCCTTGGCGAGGACGACCGTCTTTTTCCTGTGCTTGACGACGTGCACCGCGATCACTTCGATCGTTCCTGCGCAGGGGGCGCCCGCGCAGCTGATCGGCACCTTGGTGGCGTTCTTGAAGACGACGAGCGTCGAGGGCGCGGACGTCGTCACGACCGGGTTCGGCGGCGGGGCCGGCACGGCGAGCGCGTTGCTCCTCGCGCTCGCGCCACCGGCATCGTTCGTCACCGTGACTTCACACGACAGCGAATGACCCTCGTCGGCCGCCTGTACGAGATAGGCAGAGGAGCTGGCGCCCGCGATCGGGGCACCTTCGCGCAGCCACTGGTAGGCGAACGGCGAGCTCAGTGGCCACCCGACCGCCAGCGTGAGTTCGTTTTCTCCGGTCCACGATCCGGCGCTGCACGTGAGCAGGCTTCCCACGGCGGGCGTCCCCGATGCGACGGGTGCGGCGGTGTTCGTGGGCGCCGAGGACACCATCGCTGCGTTGATCCCCGAGGTGGTGGTCCCAGCGGTCGCCCCGACCGGATTGGCGGTCGCTTCGGAGGGCTGGCCGCTGTAGTACTGGGTGATGTACTTGGGTATGAACCTCGGCGCGTGTTCGAATTCTTTTTCTTCCGCCCGGGAGAATTCCCAGTAGAACTCGACTGTGTATGAGCCGGTGCTCAGGCCCGTGATCGTGTACTGGCCGCTGGAGTTGGTGAGCGCGAAGTGGAACCCACCGTGTTTCGAGAACGCGGTGACGCCGATTTTCGCAAGCCCCGCATGCGATACGGCGCTGGTCGCCGTACCGGCGATCTTGCCGCCTTCGATCAGGGCGACGTTGAGTTCGCGCTCTGCTCCTTCATCGATGACGACGGCCGTCTGCTGTTCGACGAAGCCTTCCTTGAAGGCTTCGACTTCGTAGCGGCCCGGGGGCAGGTGTTCGATTTTGTATTCGCCGTCAGGTGCGGACGCCGCCGTTTCTTCGGCGAACGGTGATTCATCCTCGTGGACGTAGATGTCCACGTCGCCGAGAGCGCCACCGCTGGCATTCGTCACCTTCCCGTAGAGCGATCCGAACTCTCTCAGCGCGACGTTCAGTTTCGTGACTTTGCCTTCTTCGACCGCGACTTCTTCTTCGGTGACTTCGACGTACGTTTCGGTGGGCTCGAAGAAGCGAACCTTGTAGGTGCCGGCGGCGAGGCTCGTGACTTTGTATTCGCCTTTCGCTTCGGTTGTCACGGTCGGCGCGGTGACCCCGTGTTCGTTT
>JASHYF010000235.1 GCA_030043235.1 Solirubrobacteraceae bacterium
GCGCGCCCTCGCCCACACGCGCGAGCACCGCCGCGCAGAGCCCCCACGGCAGGAACACCGGCGGCAGCGCGGCGGCGAGGCCGCGCAGGGAGACGACGTAGGCTCGGCAGGCGGGGCACTGGCTGCTGTGCATGAGCGCCAGCTGGTAGCGCTCGCCTTCGGGGTCGAGGACGCCGTAGGCGAGCGCACGCATGAGCGAGCCCTGCTCCTCGCACCAGCGCTCGTCGCGGATCGTCTCCACGAGCGCCCCAACCTTGGCTGCCACTCCCGGCTGCCTCGGTCCGCGGCCCTCCATCAGCTTGCGCATGCGCGCCTCGCTCACGCCCATGCGCGCGGCCGCCTGTGCACGCGAGAGCCCCTGGAGATAGCAGAGCGCCGCCGCCTCGCGCTCGCGCCCGTCGAGGCGAGCGCGCACGCCCTCGAACAGCGCCCGCAAGCGCGCGCGATCGTCCAGCTCGGCCGCGAAGTCGCGCTCCGCCGCGCTGGGAAGGCCCGCGCAGCAGCGGCTGCGAGAGCGGGCGCGGTGCTCGTCTATCGCGCGGCGGTGCGTGACCAGCACCAGCCAGCCGGCGGGGTTGGCGATCTCCTGGCCCTCGAGCATCGCCATGTACAGGCCCTGCCACGCCGCCGCGTAGCAGGCCTCGAGGTCCGCATCGTCGAGACTGGCCCCGCTCGCGCGCAGGCGCACGCGCACGCTCGCGAGCACCCGATCGCGCAGCCCCTCGAACTGCTCGCGCAGGAGCCGCTCGGCGCGGTGACGGCGGAGGCTCAGCGGGCTCATCGCGCGCACGTTACGTAATCCCGCCTGGCTGGCGGATTCGATGATGTGGTGCGAGCGGGTTTTTTCGCGCTAGCCGAGCCGCTCGATGTGCGCGAGGCTCACGCCGCGCATGTCCTCGCCACGGCGCTGCGCGCGGTGCCAGGCGACGGTCAGCTCGAGCGCCTGCTCGAGGTCGCACGCCGGCCACCACCGGAGCTCGCGTTCGGCGTCGCTGGAGTCGAGCGCGAGATGGCCGGCCTCGGGCGGATGCGCGCGTTCGTCGGGCTCCCACTCGAGCTCGCCATTCCACAGATCCGCGAGGCGCTGCACGATCCACGCGACCGTCCGCTCGTCCTCGGGCGGGGGGCCGAAGTTCCAGGCACGCGCGGCCTGCTCGCCGCGCCAGAGCTCCTCGACCACGCGCAGGTAGCCGCTGAGCGGGCTGAGCACGTGCTGCCACGGGCGCACCGCGTGCGGGTTGCGCACCCTCAATCGCTCGCGCGCGTCCACCGCGCGCAGCACGTCGCCGAGCAGCCTGTCCTCCCCCCAGTCACCGCCGCCGATCACGTTGCCCGCGCGGGCGCTCGCGAGCCGCGGAGCCTCGCCGCGCGAGGAGGAGGAGGACGGGGAGGAGGAGGAGGAGGAGGAGGAGGAGGAGCCGGCGAAGAACGAGCGCCGGTAGGCGCTCGTGACGAGCTCCGCGCACGCCTTGGAGCTGGAGTAGGGGTCGGACCCGCCGAGGGGGTCGGCCTCGGCGAACCGGCGGGCGCCGCCCGCGCCCTCGCCCCCGCCCGCGCCCTCGCCCCCGCCCGCGCCCTCGTCCCCGCGGGCGTTCTCGTCCCCGCGGGCGTTCTCGTCCCTGTGGGCGTTCTCGTAGCACTTGTCGGAGGTGACGACGAGCACGGCGCGCACGCCGCGCGGAGCCAGGCGAACGGCCTCGAGCACGTTGACGGTGCCTATGACGTTGACCTGGTAGGTGAGCGCGGGATCGCGCAGCGAGCGCCTGACCAGCGACTGGGCGGCCAGATGCAGCACGACCTCGGGACGCGCTTTGGCCAGCGCGTCGCGCACGGCGCGGGCGTCGCGCACGTCGACGGCGTGCTCGCGCATGCCCGCGCCCACGCCAGCCAGCTCATACAGCGACGGGCGCGTGGGCACGCCGGGCGCGAGGCCCGTGACGTGGGCGCCGAGCGCCTGCAGCCACAGCGACAGCCACGCGCCCTTGAAGCCCGTGTGGCCGGTGACGAGCACGCGCCGGCGCGTCCAGAAGTGAGGGTCGATGAGCACGGGCGCGGCTATCTTCACGCAATCGCCACACCGCCCGCCCGCAGCCCCTCATCCGCCCCGGTGCCCCCGTCCGCGCCCGTGCCCCCGTCCGCGCCCGTGCCCCCGTCCGCCCCGGTGCCCTCATCCGCCCCGGTGCCCCCGTCCGCGCCCGTGCCCGCATCCGCGCCCACGCCCGCATCGTCCGCCTCCGTGCCCGACCTGCCCCCCCGCGCGTGCGTGCCGGACGTGCCGCTGGCGATCTCGGACTACGAGGAGGTGATGGAGTGGATGGAGGCGGTGATAGCGGCGGACGCGCGCGCGTACGTGACGGCGGCGGCGGTGAACCTGGTGATGTGCGCGCGCGAGGACGCGGACGCGCGCGCGGCGCTGCTGGGCGCGACGCTGGCGGTGCCGGACGGCCAGCCGCTGGTGTGGGCGCTGCACGCGCTCGGCCATGCACGCGCGACGCGCGTGTACGGCCCCGAGTTGATGGCGCGCTTCTGCGCTCGCGCGGCCGCGAGCGGCATCCCGATGTACCTGTACGGCGGTCGCACGCACGAGGCGCTGGAGCTGCTCGAACGGCGACTGCGCGAGCGCTTCGACGGCGTGCGCATCGCGGGCGGCTTCTCGCCCCCGTTCCGCGAGCTGAGCGCGGAGGAGGAGGAGAGCGTGATCGCGAGCATCGACGCGTCGGGCGCGCAGGTGGTGTGGGTGGGCACGGGCCAGCCGAAGCAGGAGAAGTGGATGGCGCGGATGCGCCCGCGCCTGGCCGCGCCGCTGCTGGTGGGCGTGGGCGCGGCGTTCGACTTCCACGCGGGCCTCGTGCCGCAGGCGCCGCCGTGGATGCAGCGGGGCGGCCTGGAGTGGTGCTACCGCCTGGCGCGCGAGCCGCGGCGGCTGTGGCGGCGCTACGCGCGCTACAACCCGCGTTTCGTGGCGGCGTTCCTCGATCAGTACGTGCGCAACCGCGTGGCCGGCCGGGGTTTTTAATCGTTGATGAATCGTGTGTTTGCGCACATGCCGCACGGCGGCGGCGCGCGGGTATCCTCTTGGCTTTGATGGACGCACCCCGGACTACCGCCGACGTGGCCGTGGTGGGCCTCGGCCGCGTGGGGCTGCCGCTGGCGCTGTCGTTCGCCGACCGGGGCCTGGACGTGATCGGCGTGGACAACGACCCGGCGCGGCTGCGGGCGGTGCGCGAGGGGAGGATGCCGTTCGCGGAGACCGGCGTGCAGGCGCTGCTCGAGCGCGTGACGAGCGCCCGCCCGGGCCGGCTGTCGCTGTCCGAGCGCGTGGCGGAGGCGGCGGGTGCGCGCCACATCGTGATCACGCTGGGGACGCCTTCGTTCTCGCACATAGAGATCGACATGCGCGACATCCGCTCTGCGCTGGACGACCTGCTGGGCGTGCTCGCGCCGGGGCACTCGCTGATCCTGCGCTCGACGGTGGCGCCGGGCACGACGGACTTCGTGGCGGGCTACCTGGCGAAGCATCGCGGCTTCCAGGTCGGCGAGGAGGTGATGGTGGCGCACGCGCCGGAGCGCATCGCGGCGGGGCGCTTCCTGGAGGAGATCGAAACGCTGCCGTGCATCATCGGCGGCGTGGGCGCGCGCTCGGGCGAGGCGGCGGCGGAGCTGTTCGGGGTGTTCGGCGCGCCGGTCGTGCAGACCACGCCGGTGCAGGCGGAGCTGGCGAAGATCTGGACGAACATCCTGCGTTACGCGAGCTTCGCGCTGCCGAACCTGCTGATGATGGACTGCGAGCGCCACGCGGCGAACGTGTTCGAGGTGATCGACCTGATCAACCGCGACTACCCACGCGGCGGCATCGCCCAGCCGGGGCTGACGGCGGGCACGTGCCTGCGCAAGGACTTCACGTTCTCGGAGGAGCGCTCGGCGGCGCCGGGGATGCTGCTGGCGGTCTCGCGCGTGAACGAGTCGGTGCCGCTGTTCCTGCTGGAGGGCGCGAAGCGACGCCTGGGCTCGCTCGAGAACCGCAAGGTGGCGGTGCTCGGGCTGTCGTTCAAGGCGGACACGGACGACGAGCGCGACTCGCTGGCGCACAAGCTGATCCGCCTGCTCGAGCGTGAGCTGGCGGACGTGGCCGTGCACGACCCGCACGTGCCCACGCCGACGGTGTCCTTCGAGGAGGCGGTCGACGCGGCTGAGGTGGTGGTGGTGGCGACCAACCACGCGGAGTTCCGCGAGCCGGCGGCGCTCGCGACGCTCGCCGAGCGGGCGGCGAGCGACTGCCTGGTGGTGGACCCGTGGAACTGCTGGGGAGGGGCGCAGGTGTTCGCGTACGCCTCCGAGCTGGTTGCCCTGAGCCCCGCGCACCCCGGCCGATGAGCCGCGTGCTGGTGACCGGCGGCACGGGCACGATCGGGGCGGCGGTGGTCAGGCGGCTGCTGTCCGACCCGGCGTACGAGGTGCGCGTGTCAGACCAGCGCCCGGCGCCGCAGTGGATGCGCGAGGGCTGCGAGGTGCACACGGGCGACCTGCGCGTGGACGCGCAGGCGCGCGCGGCGATGCGTGGCTGCAGCCACGTGATCCACCTGGCGGCGATCGTCGGCGGCATCGCGAACTTCCACAAGCTGCCGCACACGCTCACGGAGGTGAACAACGCGCTGCAGAACGCGGTCGTGCGCGCGGCGCTCGAGCTGGGCGTGGAGCGCTTCGTGTACGTGTCCTCCTCGATGGTGTTCGAGCGCGCGGAGCTGTTCCCCACGCCGGAGGACTACCTTCCCCGGTGCCCGGTGCCCCTGTCGGCGTACGGCTTCTCGAAGCTGACGGGCGAGGTGTACTGCCGCGCGGCGCACGAGGAGCACGGCCTGCCGTACACGATCTGCCGTCCCTTCAACGCGTACGGCCCGGGCGAGATGCCGGACGCCGAGCCCGGCATCGCGCACGCCGTGCCCGACCTGATCGACAAGGTGCTCTCGGGCCGGCGCCCGCTGCAGATCTTCGGCTCGGGCGAGCAGACGCGCACGCTCACGCACGTGGACGACATCGCCGACGGGATCGTCACGGCGATGGGCTCGCCGGCGGGATTGAACGAGGACTTCAACATCTCCGCCGCGCGCGAGCTGACGGTGGCGGAGATCGCGCGCATCGTGTGGCAGGCGTGCGGCGAGGACCCGGCGGATTTCGAGCTAGAGCACCTGCCGACGTTCGCGGTGGACGTGCAGCGGCGCTGGCCGGCGGTGGAGAAGGCCGAGCGCCTGCTCGGCTGGCGCGCGCGGATCGAGGTGGAGGACGGGATCGCGGCGACGGTGCGCTGGCTGCGCACGCAACGGGGAGACACGCCAACGAGCCCGGTGGACGCGTCAAGCGCGATAGGCGGCGGCAAGCGCACGCTGGACGGAGCAGCTCGTGGGGAGCAACCAGCCGGCCTCGAGGGCAAGCACGGGCAGGCCGGCCGCGAGGATAAGCACGGGCACGACGACGCGCGCAACGGCACACCGCCGAAGGCGCGGACGAAGGAACTGACGAGCGGGCGTCGCAGCCGGTCGCTAGGCTCCCGCGCGCGATGACCGACCGACGTTGCGCGCTGATAACCGGCGTGACCGGCCAGGACGGCTCCTACCTGGCGGAGCTGCTGCTGGAGAAGGGCTACGAGGTCCACGGCATGGTGCGCCGCGCCTCGACGGAGAAGTTCGATCGGATCGAGCACATCCGCGACCGCATCGCTCTGCACCAGGGCGATCTGCTCGACCAGCGCTCGCTCGTGGACGCGCTGCGGGCGTCGAAGCCTACGGAGATCTACAACCTCGCGGCGATGTCGTTCGTCGCTGTCTCCTGGATCCAGCCGACGCTCACCGCCGAGTTCACGGGCGTGGGCGTGACGCGCATGCTCGAGGCGATGCGCGAAGTGTGCCCGCAGGCGCGCTTCTACCAGGCTTCCTCGAGCGAGATGTTCGGCAAGGTGCGCGAGATCCCGCAGACGGAGACCACACCTTTTTACCCGCGCTCTCCTTATGGAGTGGCGAAGGCGTACGGGCATTTTATTACTGTTAATTACCGTGAGTCATACGATCTTCACGCTACGTCAGGAATACTTTTCAATCACGAGTGCGTGGCCGAGACGACCCCGCTGATCGTCAGGCAACTCGGGAACATCGCGATCAAGACGCCGGCCGAGCTCATTCCACTGCGACGCAAGGGGCAGAGTGTGCAGACCTTCGCACCCGCGAACGTGGTCGAGGTCTGGGACGGTGAAGATTGGACCTACATCCGCACGATCACCGCTACACGTCGGCGGCGTTCGGACCCCGACCACGACCTGCTCAGCATCCAGGCGCGTGGCGGCGTGGTTGACGTCACTGCCCATCACAGCATGCTCGACGACACGCGTGCTCCCGTGAAGGCGCGCGATGTAGAGGAAGGCGACGAGCTCGCTATCGCCAACTGGATGCCCGCATCGCCCGGATGGACAGCGATCGCCCCAGAGATGGCGGAGCTGCTCGGCCTGCTTTCCGCCGACGGCTATGTATCCGAGGACGGCGGGCAGGTGAGGCTGACGAACAATGACTTCTTGATCCGCTGTCGGGCGATGGAGCTTTGGTCGCGTGTGTTCCTCGGTCTATCGCGCGAGTCGCTTGGAACATCGGGCTTCGACCCCGATGGGAGAGTGAACGTAGTCAACTTCTCGGGCGCCTCGAGTATCGGGCCGTGGCTGCGCGAGCAGTTGTACACGGCGAACGCCTTCAAGCAGGTTCCGCCGGTCGTGCTCAATGCGGACCAAGACGTGCAGCGAGCGTTCCTCGACGGCTACTACGCTGGTGACGGCCTGAAGAGACGGAACGGCGACTCGCTAAAGACAAACAGCGCGGTGCTGGCGCAGGGTTTGTGTCTCCTTTACTTCAACCAAAGGCAGCCGGCATCGGTTTATGTCGAGCAGCGTGCCGGCCGAACCTACTACCAATTGAATCTCCGCTCCGCCGCGCGCGTGGGGGGAAAGGGACAGCACCCGCTGCGTAGCGCGTCAGAGGTACGTCGCATCGAAAGTGCGAACATCGCGAGCGATGAATGGGTGTTCGACCTGGAGACCGAGAGTGGCGTCTTCTGTGCCGGGGTGGGGCGTTTGGTAGTGCATAACTCTCCCCGCCGGGGCCTCGAGTTCGTAACCCGCAAGATCACGTGGCACGCGGCGGCGATCAAGCACGGCCTGGCCAAGGAGCTGCGCCTGGGCAACCTCGACGCGGAACGCGACTGGGGCTATGCGAAGGACTACGTGGAAGCGATGTGGCTGATGCTCCAACGCGACGTGCCCGAGGACTACGTGATCGCTACGGGCGAGGCGCACTCGGTGCGCGAATGCTGTGAGGTGGCGTTCGACGAGGCCGGGCTGGGCGACTTCGAGCGCTGCGTGACGATCGACCCAGCGTTCGTGCGCCCGGCGGAGGTGGACCACCTGATCGGGGACGCCGGCAAGGCCGAGCGCGACCTCGGCTGGAAGCCGCGCACGGGCTTCGAGGAGCTGATCCGGCTGATGACGCGCGCGGACCTCGAGCTGCTGGCGCCACGCTGAGCGACGTGGGGGTGCCGCTGTTCGACACCGCGACGCCGCTTTGCGGCCTGCGCGAGGAGCTGCGTGCGGCGATCGCGCGGGTGCTCGACTCCGGGCGCTACATCCTGGGGCCGGAGGTGAGCGCGTTCGAGCGGGAGTTCGCCGCCTACTGCGGCGCCCGCCACGCGGTGGGCGTGGCGAACGGCACGGAGGCGATCACGATCGCGCTGCGCGCGATGGGGGTGGGACCGGGCGACGAGGTGGTGGTGCCGTCGTTCACGTTCTACGCCTCCGCAGAGGCGATCCCGCCGACCGGCGCGACGCCCGTGTTCTGCGACATCGACCCGGACACCTACTGCGTGACCGAGGAGACCGTCCGCGC